>JBFFTZ010000206.1:0-5233 GCA_041571575.1 Gammaproteobacteria bacterium
CCCGGAGTGAGCGCGGCATGTCCGTGATATCCGGTGATGCCGGTATTCATCACCTGCCTGCCGAGGCGCGGGAAGTGTTCGATGTGACCGGCGCAGGCGACACGGTGATTGCCATGCTCGGCGCCGGAATGGCTTCGGGCCTGGATGTGGCGGATGCGGCCAGGCTCGCCAACCTGGCGGCGGGAATCGTGGTGCGCAAGATTGGTGTGGCGACGGTCAGTGTCTCGGAGCTTCGTCTTGCCCTGCACCAGCAGGGAAAGGGTGGTCGTGGCGTGCTGACCAAGGAGGAATTGATTTCCTTCGTGCGTGAGGCCCAGGCTGCCGGTGAGCGAGTGGTAATGACCAATGGCTGCTTTGACATCCTGCATCGTGGGCACGTGGCCTACCTGGAAGAGGCCAAGGCCCTGGGGAATCGCCTGATTGTCGCGGTTAACGAAGACGCCTCGGTGCGCAAACTCAAAGGTGATGGCAGGCCGGTGAATAACCTGGACGACCGCATGGCGGTGCTGGGTGGACTGGCGGCGGTGGACTGGGTAATACCGTTCAGCGAGGACACACCCGAGTCGCTGATTTGCGAGGTCCTCCCGGACGTGCTGGTAAAAGGCGGAGACTACAAGCCGGAGCAAATCGCCGGGTCGAAATGTGTCCTGGACAACGGCGGTGAGGTGAAAGTGCTGTCCTTCCTGGAAGGCAGGTCCACCTCCACCATCATCGACGCCATTCGCAAGCCGTGAGTCGGGACTTCACTGCCGGGCTGATGCGCTTCGGGTACGTCGTACTCTCTTATCTGCTTACGCCCCTGGTATTTCTGTTCCTGTTAAAGAAAGGGTTCTCGAACCGGGGCTACTGGGACCGGCTTGAAGAGCGCCTGGGTTTCGGCAAGGCGCGATCCACAGAACCCAGTATCTGGGTGCACGCGGTATCGGTGGGTGAGGTCCAGGCCGCAGCGCCCCTGGTCCGGGCGCTGATGCAGCGCATGCCCGGGATGCCCGTGGTTATTACCACCATGACGCCGACGGGCTCTGACCGGGCCCGTGCCTTGTTTGGCGATACGGTCATGCACAGTTTTGTGCCCTATGATCTTCCCGGCGCGGTGAGTCGTTTCTTTGACCGGCTAAACCCCAGGCTTGCTGTCATCATGGAGACCGAAATCTGGCCTAACCTGTATCACGAGTGCGGACGCCGCCGGATTCCCCTGGTCATGGCCAACGCCAGGGTGTCGGAAAGGTCCGTCAAGAAATACAAGTTGATGGTGGAGCTATTCCGACGCACGCTTTCCCACGGCATCGTGATTGCCGCGCAAAGCCAGCAGGATGCGGATCGCTTTCTGTCCATCGGTTCAAACCCCTCACGCACCCACGTTGTGGGAAATATCAAATTCGGATTCGAACCCTCGGAAGAGCTTGCCGAGCAGGGCAGGGCCTTTCGACAGGCCTTTGCCGCAGATCGCCCGGTTTGGCTGGCTGCCAGCACCCATGAGGGTGAGGAAGAACTGGTGCTGGAGGCCCACGCGCGGGTGCTGAGCCGGTCGTCCAGGAGCCTCCTCATCCTGGTGCCACGGCACCCGGAGCGTTTCGACGGGATTGCCACCATGATCAAGCAGGCAGGCCTGAGCTGTCGTCGTCGCAGTCTGGCGCAGACCCCGGATGAGTCCACAGACGTGTTTCTGCTGGACACCCTGGGCGAGTTGCTGATGTTTTATTCGGCCTCGGATGTGGCCTTTGTGGGAGGCAGCCTGGTGCCAATAGGCGGGCACAATCTACTCGAGCCTGCGTCCCTGGGCGTACCGGTGCTGGTGGGGCCCCACAATTTCAACGCCCAGGATGTGACCGACCTGTTTCTGGCGGCCCAAGCGATGCGGGTAGTTGAGGGCCCGGCGGCGCTGGCCGGCCAGGTGGTGGCCCTGTTTGAAGATGCCGCGGCGCGCCAGGAGTTGGCGGCCGCGGCCTTTGCAGTGCTTGATCAGAACCGGGGTACGGTGGACCGGCTGCTAGGGCTGCTGGAGCCCATGCTCCTGGAACGTTTCCCCGACGCCTCCTAGCGGGCGGTAATCGTCAGGTCCAGCCACTCGTTGATCTTGGCCAGGTCTTCTTCGACCAGGATGCCGGCGGCCTGCTTCAGACGAATGATATTCAGGATGTAGTCGTAACGGGCCCGGGCGTAATTGGTCTCGGCGTCATACAGGGTGCGCCGGGACGTCAGTACATCCACCGTCGTGCGGGTACCCACCTCGAAGCCGGCCTCGGTGGCTTCCAGGGCCGTCTGGCTGGATTCTTGAGCACGCTTCAGCGCCCTGACGCGGGCCATTTCCGCCATAATGCCCAGGTAGGCGTCACGGGTGGTTCTTTCGGTCTCGCGCATCACGCGTTCCAGGCCTTGTTTTGCCGCCCGATGGCGGTAGACCTGCTCCTGAACCCGGGAGGAAGTGTTGCCACCAGAATAAATCGGGATATTGAACTCAATACCTATGACTCCGGATTCAGCATCGCTTGCGGTAGGTAATTGGGACCCACTAGCGTCGGTATCCCCACTTGAATCGAACCAATCCTTCCGCGCAAACAAGTCCAGGCTGGGGTAGTGGCCGCTGCGCTGGATGGCGATACCATCCTTGGCGATATCCACAGATATTGTGCTGGAGACCAAGCTTAGATTTTGCTGCATTGCCGTGTCCACCCAGGCCTGTTCGTCCTGGGGGGCGGGGATGGCCAGGGGCAGGTCGTCGCCGGGTTTTTTAAATTCGGTGTAATACTCCCCGGTGAGTTCGCGCAACAGTTCCAGGGCGGTGGCCAGGGTTCTTTTCCCTGCGATCACCGCGGCGGTGGTGTTGTCGTAGGCCGCCTGGGCCTCTTTCACATCGGTAATGGCGATCAGCCCCACTTCAAAACGCTTTTCAGCCTGTTCCAGTTGCCTGGCGGTGGCGCCCAGGGCCGCCTCGGCGGCAACCAGGGTGTCCTTTGCTGCCAGCACGTTGAAATAGCGCTCAGAGACCTTGAGCATCAGGCTCTGGCGGGCAATCTCGTAATCAACATCAGCCTTGGCCACTGACTTGTCGGCTTGCTTGTAGCTTTGGTATTGATCCCAACGGAAAAGGGTTTGTCTAAGAGCGACGGAGTATCGCAGGTCGTCCTGGTTCGATTCATATGGGTAGGATCGGGCGTCCAGGACGGGCGGTAAAGTGGGATTGCTGGGGTCCGGGTCATTCGGATCTGGGACATACTGAAATTGCTGCCTGTTGCCACTTGAGTCGCTCGTCGAATAGCTACTCGTGAAATTCACCTGGGGCAAAAACTGGCTACGGGCCTGGGGCTTGAGTTCATAGGCCGCCAGGCGATTGGCTTCCGCCTCGCGCAGGGACGGATCGTTAATCATCGCGCTCTGGTACACATCCAGCAGGGATACTGCGTTCGCGGGCTGGCTGACCAGCAGTGCGAAACCCAGGCTCAGAAACACTCGGCAAATCTGGCGCATGGTCAAAATTCCTTTGCAATCCGTCGTTTTATTTAGGTGTTATGGTCAACTATATCACTAAACCACAAAAAGTCGAACATTGTTTTCAATGTGAATGGTACACGGCCTTTAAGCGCACACGTTAACACTGACCTCAGTTGTCCAGAATGGTTGCAGTGATTTTCAATTATTCAAAGAAAAGGCAGCCATTCGGGTAGCTTGCGCGCCAATTATTAGAACCGGAAACCTTCGGGCTTCGGGCTGTTTGCCAGGGGCGGCAGACTGGTTTCAAAAAGAACTTCACGCACCCACTTGTCGGAGCTGAGCCGGGTGACCAGCATGGCCTCCATGACCGGACCGGGGCCGACCACCACGAACAATCGCCCACCAATCTTGAGGGCTTTTTCAAAGTTGCCGGTGTATTTGGGGAGAGATCCGGTGACGGCAATCACATCGTAGACTGATTGCTCATCCAGGGTGTTGGCATCCCGGGTTTCCAGGCGCACATTGCGGACTCCCTGTTCTTCCAGTCGCCGGCCCGCCTGGGCGGTAAAATCTTCGTGAATGTCGATGCTGTGAACCTTGGCGGCCATGCCGGCGAGGCAGGCGCAGAGGAAACCACTGCCGGTGCCTACTTCGAGTACCTGGTCGTTGGGGGTGATGGACAGGGCCTGTAGAAGGCGCCCCACCTGCATTGGGGTCATCATGGTTACCCCGTGAGCCAGCGGAATCGCAGTGTCCGCATAGGCCAGGTCACGGAATTCGTTGGGAACAAATGCCTCCCGGGGAACCTTGCGCAATATGTCCAGAACCCGGCCGTCCAGGACATCCCAGGCACGTACCTGCTGTTCCACCATTTGCTCTCGGGCGTAGTTGGCGTCCTTCAAGGTATTCTCTCCGCGGTCGGCGTCTTGATAAAAGGGCGATAAGGTTAAGCCCTGCGGGGAGAGGAGACAAGTTAAGACAGCCGTATTATGGTTAATTCGACAGTGTTCCTCGCAGGCATCGGCTATGCTTGCCGAATGCACTAAAACAAGAGGCCGGGGTATGCCCGCTGGTGCCGAGATTATAATTTTACTTTCTGTCCTCCTTGCGGCGGCTAGCGTTGGGCTATGCGTATTGGCCTTCAAAGGCAAGCGTGCCAGTACGCACTTGGCCAGACTGGGCCAGGAGGTTGATGAAATCGTCGATGGCGAGCTCTTTCATGAGCGGGTATCGCTCAGTGATGATGGCGACAGCCTCTCCGGCCTGGAAGCCAGCATTAACCGGGTGTTGGAAGTCACCCACGGCATGGAACGCAAGTTACGGCGCCACGATGTCCTGTTCCATAACCTGGCCGACAACCTGGACCAGGCGATTCTCATCCACCGTCACGCCATCTCATTTGCCAATTCCCAGCTTGCGGCCCTGACCGGTGCCCGCCAGGCTGACCTGGTCGGGCAGGATTTCGTGAATCTTTTGCATCCGGACTACCGTGAGCAGGTGGCCGAGGCCCTGGACGGATGGCTGGCAGGCAAGACCCAGGACGCCCATATGGACGTCCAGGTGCTGGACCGTCACGGAAACGGCGTCTGGGTGCGTATGTCCTCACGGAACACGGTGTTCAGAGACCAGAAGGCGCTACTCACATCGTTTACCGACATCAGCACTGAAAAGGCCATGCTGGACTCCCTGGAGCACGGCAAGCTGCAGACCCGGGTAACCCTGGAGTCCATCTCAGAGGGCGTGGTCACCACAGACAGCCGGGGAAACATCGATTACATGAATTCAGCTGCCGAACAGCTGA
>JBFFTZ010000207.1:0-5183 GCA_041571575.1 Gammaproteobacteria bacterium
CACCCGGACGCCCGCTCAGACTTCGTGCGTAGGCCTTACCGTCAAAAGTGTCCTCAGCCAAGGGCAATCCCCTGTCGCAATGGGCTTATTCAGCGCAATCCAGCAAATCCCGGGCCCGTCGGAAGACCTGTCTGAACATGTCCCCGGTCAGGCGCTTTGTCTGGGTGTTGTACCGGCTGCAATGGTAGGAGTCCAGCAATCGGCGAGCGCCTGGCAGGTCGTGCTCTGCGGCATGACCAAATTTATAATCTGAAAGCTTGAGACCGCAGGCACGTAAAACCGCCTGGTGGGCGATCGAGCCCAGGGCCAGAATGACCCCGCCGGCATCCACGGTCTGCAGCTCGTTAGCCAGGAAATCGTTGCACAGCCGAACTTCCGGTCCGGTGGGCTTGTTCTGGGGTGGCAGGCACTTAACGGCGTTGGTGATGCGACAGTTCAGCAATTCAAGACCGTCATCAGCACTGGAGGATACGGGCGCGCTGGCAAATCCGTAAGCATGCAGCGTTTGATACAGAAGTATCCCCGCATGATCACCGGTAAAGGGCCTTCCCGTGGCGTTAGCGCCGTGCATTCCCGGTGCCAGGCCAACAATCAGCAGCCGGGCCCGCGGATCGCCAAACGGCGGAACCGGTCGACCGTGGTAGTCAGGATGATCCTGCCTGACCTGGGTCAGAAAATCAGCCAGGCGTCCACAGCGCGTGCATTCCAGTTGAAAACAGGCAGGATTTATATCCACAATATAGATTAACTATCCGTTATAAGAGTCTGATTATATTAATCATCCATATGGGCAATAATGGAATCACCAAAGGCTGTGGTTCCCAGTATGGTCGCCCCTTCGAGAATCCGCTCCTCTCCGCCGGTACTGGCCGAGGACTCACGCCCCAGGTCAAAGGTCACTTCCAGGGCAGCGATAGAGTTTGCCACGCCCTTCATGACCAGGTCGGCCGCCTCGTACCAGCCCAGGTGACGCAGCATCATCTCGGCCGACAGGATGATAGAGCCCGGGTTTACCTTATCCTGGCCCTGCAAACCCGGCGCTGTGCCGTGGGTCGCCTCAAACACCGCTACCCCGTCGCCAATATTGGCGCCAGGGGCAATACCGATACCCCCGACCTGTGCCGCCAGGGCATCGGAGATATAGTCACCGTTGAGGTTCAGGGTGGCTACCACGTCGAAATCCCCCGGATTCAGCAGGATTTGCTGCAGAAAATTGTCGGCAATGATGTCCTTGACCACGATTTTCCTGCCGGTGATCGGATTGGTGAACACCATCCAGGGTCCACCACGCAGATCTTCCGCGGCAAATTCCTCCCGAGCCACCTCGTACCCCCAGTTACGGAAGGCGCCCTCGGTGTACTTCATGATGTTGCCCTTGTGCACGATGGTCACAGAGCTTCGATCGTTCTGCACAGCGTAGTTCAGGGCCTTGCGGATCAGGCGCTCGGATCCCTCACGGGAGACCGGTTTGATGCCCAGGCCCGAACTGTTGGGGAACCGAATCTTGTGGACGCCCATCTCGTTCTGCAGGAAATTCATGAGCTTCATGACTTCCGGGGACCCCGCGGCCCATTCGATACCGGCGTATATGTCCTCGGTGTTTTCACGGAAAATTACCATGTCCACCGCATGGGCGTGCTTCACCGGTGTGGAAACACCGTCGAAGTACTGAACCGGGCGAACACAGGCGTACAGATCCAGGGTTTGGCGGATCGAGACGTTCAGTGAACGAAATCCGCCACCGATAGGGGTGGTCAGCGGTCCCTTGATGGAAACCACGAACTGACGCAGGGCCTGCAGGGTTTCCTCGGGAAGAAACTGGTTCGTGCCGTAGATATCCTGGGCTTTTTCACCCGCATAGAGCTCCATCCAGGCTATCTTCTTCTTGCCGGAATAGGCTTTTTCCACTGCGGAATCCACTACTTTCAGCATCACAGGCGTGATGTCCGCGCCGATGCCGTCGCCTTCAAGGTAGGCAACGATAGGGGTATCGGAAACCTCCAGGGTGGAGTCACTGTTGACCGTAATAGGCTGGCCATGGGTCGGAATAGAAATATGGTCGTAATGCATAATCAAGCCGCTGTGCGAAAAACGGCGCGAATTCTAACACCAACCACCCGCCCATGTCTGGCCGCTGCACGGTGAGAATCGCCACCCGAGGTTTTAAAAAACGACAACGCGGCCCGAAGGCCGCGTCGACGTGGACACCCCACAATGGGGTAATTCAGAACCCGATCAATGCTCGAACTGCTCTTCCTCGGTCGAACCTTCCAGGGCACTAAGTGAGCTGGTTCCAGAGGTCGCGGCCTGGGTCACTGCGTCGAAGTACCCCGCACCCACCTCGCGCTGATGCTTGGTAGCGGTGTAGCCATCGGCCTCGGCGGCAAATTCCGCTTCCTGTAACTCCACGTAGGCCTTCATCTGGCTTTCCTTGTAACCTTTCGCCAGCTGGAACATGGAGTAATTCAGGGCATGGAAGCCTGCCAGGGTGATGAACTGGAACTTGTAACCCATGGCTGCCAGCTCGCGCTGGAACTTGGCGATGGTGGCGTCATCCAGGTTGCGCTTCCAGTTGAAGGACGGTGAGCAGTTATAGGCCAGCATCTGGTCCGGGTATTCCCTGTGAATGGCCTCGGCGAACTTCTTGGCCTGCTCCAGTTCGGGCTTGGAGGTTTCACACCAGACCAGGTCGGAATACGGGGAATAGGACAATCCACGGGCAATTGCCTGGTCCAGACCCGCACGGACCCGATAGAACCCCTCGGTAGTCCGCTCACCGGTGCAGAAATCCTTGTCCCTGTCATCCACATCAGAGGTCAACAGGTTGGCCGCATCGGCATCGGTGCGGGCAATTACCAGGGTGGGTGTGCCACTTACGTCGGCTGCCAGCCGGGCAGCGACGAGCTTGGCCACGGCTTCCTGGGTCGGAACCAGCACCTTGCCGCCCATGTGTCCGCACTTCTTGGCCGAGGAGAGCTGATCCTCAAAGTGCACGCCGGCAGCGCCGGCCTCAATCATGGCCTTCATTAACTCAAAGGCATTCAGCACGCCGCCAAAACCGGCCTCGGCATCGGCCACGATAGGCTGCATCCAATCGATGCTGTCATCGCCTTCAGCGTGATGCAGTTGATCGGCTCGCAGCAGGGTGTTGTTGATCCGCTTGACCACCGCCGGCACCGAATCAGCCGGATACAGGGACTGGTCGGGATACATCTGGCCGGCAAGATTCGCATCACCTGCCACCTGCCAACCCGAGAGGTAGATTGCGCGCAAGCCGGCTCTCACCTGTTGCATGGCCTGGTTACCGGTCAAGGCCCCCAGGGCATTGGTGAAGTCGTACTCGTGCAGATAGCGCCAAAGTTTCTCGGCACCAAGACGGGCAAGGGAATGTTCTACATGCACCGAGCCGCGGAGCCTGACCACGTCAGCGGCAGAATAATCCCTCACTATTCCATTCCAACGGGGATTGGTTTGCCATTCCTTGGTCAGTTGCTCAATTGCTTTGTCCGTCATGTTGCTACCTCGTTTTCCTTAAGCCAACCGTGCGTATGCCGGCAACGTTATAAACTCAACAAATTCTTCCGATTCCGTAATTTCTCTAAACACCTCGGCAGCTTGCACGAAGTGGCCTGCATCAAACGCCTCCTGACCGGCATTCTGGCGAATCACTTCCAGTTCCTCGGTCAGTAGCTGGTTAAACAACTCGATGGTAACCCGCCGTCCGTCTTCAAGTACGCCGCCAGGGTGGCGAATCCACTGCCAGATCTGGGCTCGTGAGATCTCCGCCGTCGCGGCATCTTCCATCAAATTATTGATGGGCACGCATCCGTTTCCACCCAGCCAGGAAGCCAGGTACTGGATGCCGACACTGATGTTATTGCGCAGGCCTGTCTCGGTAATCTTGCCGGCGGGCACTTTCAATAAGTCGGCGGCGGTGACGTTCACATCCTCACGCAGCTTGTCCAACTGGTTCGCCTGGGGCATCAATCTGTCGAACACTTCCATGGCCACGGGAACCAGGCCCGGATGGGCCACCCAGGTACCGTCGTGACCGTTGCTGGCCTCCCGTTCCTTGTCGGCAAGCACCTTGTTCAGGGCGTCCTGGTTGGCTTCAGGGTCATTTTTGATCGGGATCTGGGCCGCCATGCCGCCCATGGCAAATGCGCCCCGGCGATGACAAGTCTTGATCAGCAATAGCGAGTAGGAGTTCAGGAAGTGGCGGGTCATACCCACTTCATGGCGATCGGGCATGACAAAGTCCGGTCGATTCCTGAAGCGCTTGATGAAACTGAATATATAGTCCCAGCGGCCGCAGTTGAGCCCCACGATATATTCCCGCAGTTCATAGAGAATCTCGTCCATCTCGAAAGCAGCCAGGATAGTCTCAATCAGCACCGTAACCTTGATGACGTGGGCCGGCAGCCCCAGGGCCTGCTCCGAGTAATTGAACACCTCGGCCCACAAGCGGGCTTCCAGGTGATTTTCAAGCTTCGGGAGGTAGAAATACGGCCCCGTTCCACGCTCCAGCAGTTTGGCGGCGTTATGAAAGAGGTAGAGACCGAAATCGATAAACGCGCCGGGAACCTGCTCACCGTCCACGGTGATGTGCTTCTCATACAGGTGCCAACCCCGGGGGCGGACGATCAAGGTGGCGGTCTTGTCCTTGAGCGCGTAGTGCTTGCCTTCGGGGGACGTGAAGGCAATCGAGCGGTCAGCGGCATCACGAAGGTTCAGCTGGCCCTCGACCACATTCTCCCAGGTCTGGCTGAGAGAATCCTCACAGTCGGCCATGAACACCTTGGCGCCTGAATTCAGGGCGTTGATGATCATCTTTCGATCGGTGGGGCCGGTAATTTCCACCCGGCGGTCCTGCAAATCTGCAGGCACAGAGGTCACCCTCCAGTCGGCTTCGCGAATAGCCCGGGTTTCAGGCAAAAAGTCGGGATTCTTGCCGGCATCCAGTTCGGCCTGGCGAGCAACACGGGCTATTAGGAGTTCTTCAACCCGGGGGGCGAACCTGCGGTGGAGGTCGGTGATGAAGTCCAGCGCCCCCGGGGTAAGGACTTCATCGAATCCCGTTCCCTGCGCGCCGAGAATTCTCAAACCTTCTGCCATGGCCCCTACTCCTTCGGGTTTTAGATGAAATGCTCGCGGGTCATTAACCGGATTTTGTGCCCATCATG
>JBFFTZ010000208.1:0-5177 GCA_041571575.1 Gammaproteobacteria bacterium
AACATGATTGAAGGAAATGTGGAGGCGGTTACTGTGCCCCGCACCGCAGTCAGCCTGAATACCTATGGTGATTTCCTCTACCTGGTGGAAGATGACGGCGAGGGTGGGTTGGTCGCCAAGCGACAGCAGGTAGTCACCGGCGAGGTCAGGGGTGGACGCATCGTGATCGATTCGGGCCTTGAGGCCGGCCAGACCGTGGTGCGCACGGGACTGGTCAAGTTGCGAGACGGGATGCCCATTGCGGTGGATAACAGCGTCGAACTGGATGACGAAAGGCTTGATCATCAATGAGATTCACCGACCTTTTCATTCACCGACCGGTGATGGCTTCGGTCATCAGTCTGATCATCCTGTTACTCGGGTTGCGGTCGGTGGGCATGCTGGATGTCAGGCAGTTCCCGGAAATGCAGACCACGGTCATCTCGGTGACCACGGTCTATCCCGGCGCCAGTTCTGACCTGGTCCAGGGGTTTATTACGACACCACTGCAGCGGGCCATCGCCGAGGCCCGTGGCATCGACTACATGAGCGCGACCAGCAGCAAGGGCGTGTCCAGCATCCAGGTGCATATGCAAATGGATTACGACACCGACGCGGCGGTGGCCGAGATCCAGGCCAAGGTGGCCAGCCAGCGAAATATCCTGCCGGCGGACGCCGAGGATCCGGTCATTGAAAGCGGTGGCAACGAGGGCTTTGCCCTCATGTACCTGGGGTTTTTGAGCGATACCGTGCCGGGACCCCAGATTACCGATTATGCGACCAGGGTTATTCAGCCCCAGGTACAGGCCCTGCCCGGGGTCGCCAAGGCAGCGGTCTACGGTCAGGAACTGGCCATGCGCATCTGGCTGGATCCGGCCCTGATGCGGGCGCTGGATGTCACGGCGGAGGAAATTGCCTCTGTACTGCGTGCGAACAACTACCTGGCGGGCATAGGTTCCACCAAGGGCAAGTATGTATCCGTGGACCTGGACGCCACCACCAACCTGACCACTGAAAGAGAATTCCGCCAGTTGGCGATCAAGACGGTGGAGGGAAAAATCGTACGCCTTGGAGACGTGGCGACGGTCGATTTGGGGGCCGAACAATACCAGACCCGGGTGCTGTACCAGGGCGTGCCAAGTGTGTTTATTGCGATTGAGACTGCGCCGGGCGCCAATCCCCTGGATGTGGCGGGCCGGGTCAACGAGCTGATGCCTTCTGTCCAGGCCCAGTTGCCCAAGGGAATCACCGGTGGTGTGGCCTATGATGGCAGCGTCTACATCAGCGACTCCATCAACGAGGTTTACAAGACCCTGGCGGAGGCGGTGTTGATCGTACTGGCAGTAATTTTTCTCAGCCTGGGATCATTCCGGGCGGCCCTGGTTCCCGCGGTGGCGGTTCCACTGTCCATGGTGGGTGCAGCATTCATCATGTGGGTGCTGGGTTACTCGATCAATCTGCTTACCTTGCTGGCCATGATTCTTGCCATCGGCCTGGTGGTGGATGATGCCATTATCGTGGTCGAAAACGTTCATCGCCACGTGGAGAAGGGAAGCTCCCGCATGCAGGCCGCATTGATTGGCGCTCGTGAATTGGCGGTGCCGATTATCGCCATGACCACGACCTTGCTTGCCGTGTATGCGCCGATTGGATTTACTGGTGGCCTGGTGGGTGCGCTGTTTAGTGAGTTTGCCTTTACCCTCGCCGGCGCCTTCGTGATTTCTGGCATCGTGGCGCTGACTCTTTCACCGGTTTTGTCAGCCAATGTGCTCAAACCCCATGGTACTCACGGGCGTTTCGAGCGTTCGGTGGAACAGTTCTTTTCCTGGTTGTCGAAAGCCTACATGCGCAGCCTGCACCTTAGTCTGGACACCGTGGCTGTGGCGTTCCTGGTGGCGGCAGTGGTGCTAGCGTCGAATTACTTCATGTTTGTCAGCAGCAAGAACGAACTGGCGCCTTCCGAGGATCAAAGCTCGTTGTTCTACATGGGCACCGGGCCACGTACTGCAACCCTGGATTACAACGAGGTCTACGGCGCCCAGATACAGGCGTTGTTTGAAGAGATTCCCGAGTTCCATGAAAGCTGGATGATCCTGGGCATGGGACAGGGCACTTTATTTGGTGGTTTTGACATGGGTCCCATCGATGAGCGGGAGCGCTCTTCGGCTGAAGTTCAACCCGATGTGCAGAGGCAGCTGGCCAAGGTGGCCGGTTTCCAGATGGCAGTATTCCCACCATCCAGTGTGCCGGGCGGTGGTGGTGGAATGCCCGTGCAGTTCGTGCTGGGCAGCGACCGACCCCACGAGGAAATTGTGCAGTTGGCCGATGCCATGATTGGCGAGGCCATGGGCAGCGGCAAGTTTATGTTCCTGAGAAAATCTCTGGAGATAGATCGTCCCGTGACCACCGTGGTGATCGACAGAGAGCGTGCCGCCGACATGGGGATTTCCATGGCCGATGTGGGGCGTGGACTGGGATTGATGCTCGGTGGTGGTTATGTGAACCGCTTCAGCATTGATGGCCGCAGCTACAAGGTGATTCCCCAGGTGGAGCGCGAGGCCCGTGTCCAGGCCGAACAACTTGGCGCCTACTTTATTCGTTCCGGCAGTGGCCACATGGTTCCGCTGTCCACCCTGGTGTCCCTGGAGCAGGGCGTCGAGCCTTCAAGCCGCACTCAGTTCCAGCAACTGAACTCGGTAACCGTGGAAGGGGTGATGAGTCCGGGGGTTCCCCAGGGCGAGGCCCTGGAGTTCTTGCAGGAGCTGGCAGACCAAAAGCTGCCCCAGGGTTATGTGGTGAATTATTCCGGCGGGTCGCGCCAGTTCATGCAGCAGGGCTCGGTATTGGTGTTTACCTTCTTCATGTCCTTGCTGGTGATCTACCTGGTGCTGGCCGCCCAGTTTGAAAGCTGGCGAGATCCGCTGATCATCCTGGTGTCTGTGCCCCTGGCGACTGCGGGTGCACTGGCCTTTATCACCCTCGGGTTTTCGTCGATCAACATCTATACCCAGGTTGGCTTGATAACCCTTATTGGGGTGGTGGCAAAGAACGGTATCCTTATCGTGGAGTTTGCCAACCAATTGCAGATTAACGAGGGTTTGAGCAAGCGCGAGGCCGTGGAAAAGGCTGCCGCCATTCGTCTGCGTCCCATCCTGATGACCTCGGCGGCGATGATCATGGCCATGGTCCCATTGTTAACAGCCAGCGGTTCGGGGGCGGCAAGCCGATTTGATATCGGCCTGACCATCGCTGCCGGATTGGGTATTGGCACCTTGTTCACCCTGTACATCCTGCCCGCGTTTTACCTGTGGTTGGCCAGGGATCACAGCGCGCTGTCTCCGGCGCAAGAGATGACCAGTGGATAATCATTTAGCGAAATTGAGTCTGGGCGCAGGACTGCTGTCTATGTTTCTGGCGGCCATCCCTTTTGTATCTGATGCCCGGGCGACGCCGGAGCAGGTCATACCCGGGGTGAATCTGGCGTACGAGCTGGATTACACCGCTACGGTGGTGCCGGCGGAAGGGATTGCCCGGGTGAGTATTCAGCTGCGCCAGCCCAGGGACTTGTTGCGCAGGGTCCGCTTCAGGATTGATCCAAAGCGATACAGGGATTTTTCCGGTGACGGTGAGTTGACGATTGAATCGGGCAGGGTGACCTGGCTGCCGCCGGAGAAGGGCGGGAGTATTTCCTATTCCGTTTCCCTTCAGGAGCAGAAGAAATCAGGATCCTATGACAGCATGGTCCAGTCCCGGTGGGCGCTGTTCAGGGGTGACGACCTGGTGCCGTCGGCCTCGGTGAAGACCCTCAAGGGTGCGTACTCCCGGTCTCGCTTGCGCCTCACCGGACCTTCGGATTGGTCATTTCTGACGGCCTATCCCAGGGACAAGCAGGGCTGGTTTGAAGTGGTTTGGCCGGAGCGAGGCTTTGATCGTCCCGTGGGTTGGATGATCGGCGGCAAGCTCACCGTGAAATGGGATGATGTGCTAGGGGTCAGGCTGGCCGTGGCCGGCCCGCTTGGCCAGGGTGTCCGAAGCATGGATATCCTCGCCTTCATGCGCTGGAACCTGCCGTCGCTGTTACATATATTTCCCAACTTTCCGGAGAGAATCCTGATCGTCTCAGCGGGGGACCCCATGTGGAGGGGCGGATTGTCTGGCCCGAATTCCCTGTTCCTGCACGCTGATCGTCCGCTGATCAGTGCAAATGGAACCAGTACCTTGCTGCACGAGTTAATGCACATTGCCCAGGGCTATTCAGCCGAAGGTGGGGATGACTGGATTGTCGAAGGCATTGCCGAGTACTACACCCTGGAGATCCTGCATCGATCGGGAACCCTGTCCAGCAGCCGCTACGAAAAAGGCCATGAAAAACTCGAGGCCTGGGGCGAGGAAGTGCAGTCCATGGAGTCCGAGCATTCTTCCGGTGCGCGTACCGCCAGGGCGGTGGGAATCCTTCAGGACCTGGCTGCCGAACTGCGCGCAAACAGCAAGGACGTCTACAGCCTGGATGATGTGGCCAGGCGCTTGTCAGTAGATGGCAAGCCCGTCACGCTTGCTCGACTAAGACAGGTCTGCGAGGACCTGGCGGGCAAACCCCTGGAGTCCCTGGCTAGCGTGCGTATAGAGGGACGCTAGTTCTTGTAGCGTCTTGCCCGGTTTTCTCTCGGGACTGGAATTAGTCCGGGTTTATCCCGCTTCCGCTGGCGAAACATTGGCTAGGTCACTACCGATTGCCTATTCCCGGAAACCGGCGGAAAATAAATTAGACATTGGGAAGTGCGAATTTGAATTTCCCAACAAGTACATGGATCGAGATGGAGCAGACGCCGTCCCCTGGGGGTGGCTTTGGACGTTCCGGGCCCGGTGCCAGCCACGGCTTAAGCCGCTTACCTTTCGACGAAACTTCCAGGATCGAGCGCGTTGCTCAGTGTCCGGTTGTATTGAGTCTTTTTGGGGCTCTTTTCGGAGGGTAGGAAAATGAAGAAAGTCTATACATGGATAGTGGCTTTTTTGATAGCTGCCTCGATGGTCGCCTGTGGCGGCAGTTCGGGGGGCGGTAGTGTTACGCCACCGGTACAGGTCGTTCCTGTAGAGATAACCGCTGCCAATGCGCCGTTTGTGGCCTCGGATTCCATGAATGCTGCTGCTTTTTCTATGGAGGTGGGAGAGTTCTGGGTGATCCTGGGTGCCGAGAGTGC
>JBFFTZ010000209.1:0-5148 GCA_041571575.1 Gammaproteobacteria bacterium
CCCAGGGAACACACCCAATTATTAATGCCCATGGTGGACTCCCTGATGGAGGAGTCGGGTCTGGGTATACATGAGCTGGACGCCATCGCCTTTGGCAGGGGGCCCGGATCGTTCACCGGTCTGAGGATTGCCGCCGGTTTTACACAGGGACTGGCCCTGGGAGCCGAATTGCCCGTGTTGCCGGTATCGGACCTGGCGGCACTCGCGCTGCAGGCCCACCGGCAGTTGGGCTGGGAAGAGTTGCTGGTTTGCCAGGATGCGCGGCTTAAGGAGTTCTTTGTCGGGGCTTTCCGGATCGGGGCGGAGGGTCCGGAAGAGCTCATGAGTGAAGCCCTGGTGGATGTTTCGGAATTGGCAGCAAAGGCGCAAGACTTCCATCATGCAGTGGGATCGGGTTGGCTAACGCCGGGTGGCAGGCAGGCAACTCATGAGGAACTGGTCATCAATTCCTCGGTGCATTTGCCCCGGGCGGCGGATATCGCCAGGTTGGGGAAGCGGGCATTTTCACGAGGTGAATCGGTGCCGGCTGAGCAGGCTCTTCCGGTTTACCTTCGCGACCAGGTGGCAAAAAGGCCGGGTCAGTGAGTGCCGGGCGCCCTGAATTCGCAGGGTTCACAAATCTGTAACACTGCGTTGATTAAATTGGCATCCCCCTTGATGATGGTGTGGCTCGGACACCGGAACAGCACATGAGCTCGAAACGAATTCTCATCGTAGAAGACGAGGCGCCCATCCGGGAGATGGTGGCGTTTGGATTGAAGCGCGCCGGTTTCTCAGTGATGGAGGCGGGCAGCGGTGTCGAGGCCCATGCGGTGATCTCCGATTCCCTCCCGGACCTGATCCTGATGGACTGGATGCTGCCGGATTTCAGTGGCGTGGAATTAACACGTCGGATCAAGCGAGAGGAACTGACCCGGGATATTCCGGTGATCATGCTTACCGCCCGGGCAGAGGAACAAGACAAGGTGACGGGACTCGATAGCGGGGCAGATGATTACCTCACCAAACCGTTTTCAACCAGGGAACTGCATGCACGAATCAATGCGGTATTGAGACGCAGCGCGCCAGTTGAGCAAACCGAGTTATTGAAGGTTAAAGGTCTGCAGGTTGATGCCGTGGGTCACCGCGTGATGGCTGGCGATAATGAAATTCACCTTGGGCCCACCGAATACAAGTTGTTGAGCTTCTTCATGACTCATCGTGACCGTGTCTACAGCCGCAGCCAGTTGCTCGATCAGGTGTGGGGCGCCAATGTGTATGTAGAAGAGCGGACGGTGGATGTGCATATACGTCGCCTTCGCAAGGCGCTGGAGGACTTCGAGCTGGATGGTTATATCCAGACAGTCCGGGGCGCCGGCTACCGTTTTTCCGCCTCCGGGGAATAGCTTGTGGATAATGCTACCTACAAGGCCCTTGCCCGATTTGTCGCATTAATGACGGTGGCCGTATTAATCGGTTTTCTGCAGGGGAACATTGAGCTGTATCTGTTGTTGGCCATAGGTGGTTTCTTGCTCTGGCACCTGTGGAACCTGTCCCGGTTCGAGGCATGGATCAAGGCGGGAGCTAGAGAAGATGTGCCCGATCTGCCCGGAGTCTGGGGCGAGTTGGTTTCATTTATCATCCGTCTCAAGCGCCGCAGCCGCGGTCGAAAGCGCCAGTATCGGAACTTGATCAAGGAATATCGAAAGTCCTCCGGCGCCTTCCCGGACGGCACGGTGTTGCTGGATGGCCAGAACCAGATCCTCTGGTTTAACAAGGCGGCAACCAGAATGCTTGGCTTGAGAAAAGCCAGTGATCGCGGTCAGAGCATAGTGAATTTTGTCAGGCGGCCAGAGTTCGTCCGGTTTATAGAGAGCTCGCCCGGGGAAGAAGCGCTTGTCATGCCCGCTCCCCGGGAACCCGGTCACTTTTATTCGCTTCAACGGGTACCTTACGGTCGAAAGCAAAGTCTTTTGCTGGTGAGGGATATCTCCCAGGAAGTGACGGTAGAACAAACCCGGCGGGATTTTGTCGCCAATGCCTCCCATGAACTGCGTACGCCGCTTACCGTCTTGTCAGGTTACCTGGATGCCATGGCGGAAGACCCGGACCTGGCGGAACCCTGGGGTGGCCCGGTCAGGGAAATGCAGGCCCAGACTGCACGGATGACAGAGATTGTCGCCGGATTGCTCACCCTTTCAAGGCTGGAGGCCCAGGAGGAGCAGGAGAACCTGGCAGAGGCAGAATCTGTGGATGTTCCCGCCATGCTCACGGCGATAAGAAAGGAAGCTCTTGCTGCACCGGGGTGCCCGGCCACCGTCGAGTTGAATCTGCTTAGCGATGCGTGGCTACTGGGCTCTGAATCGGATTTGCGCTCTGCCTTCAGCAACCTGGTGGAAAACGCGGTGAAATATACGCCCAGGCAAGGGAGCATTATTCTGACTTGGGAGTCCCGGGCAGACGGTTCTGTTGAGTTCAGAGTTAAAGATACGGGTGTTGGCCTGTCCCCCAGCGAAATTCCTCGTGTCACGGAAAGGTTTTATCGGGTCGACAGTGGACGATCTCGGGACGTGGGTGGTACTGGATTGGGCCTGGCTATCGTTAAACACGTATTGCGAGGCCACGATGCCAATTTGATCATAACCAGCCTGCCCGGTGACGGCAGTTGCTTCAGCTGTGTATTCCCGGCCAGTCGCGTTGCGAAACCGGACGAGTCAGGCGCCGTCAAATAAGGCTCTGCAGTTGTCACAAAATTGTCACGAATCTGTCACCTGATTGTTACGAGCCGGATAGATCATATCGGGCAAGCAAGGCGCTCTAACCTCGAATACAAACTAAAATTCAATAATCTGGAGTTTTGAAATGAGTTCTTTTGGTAAATTTTCCCTGGTTCCGGCCGCGGCCGTAATGGCGATGGTTGCCGCTCCCGGTGCCCAGGCCGAGATGACCGCCAATATCGGTGGTCGTCTGCAAGTGGATATGGCCCAATACAACAGTGACCTTACCGAGTTGGGTAGTGGAACCGAAATGCGTCGCGCGCGTTTATTCGTGGATGGGCAGCTCGATGAAGGTTGGGACTACAAGTTGCAGATCGACTTCGCCGACAACGACCTGGACGTAAAGGATGCTTACCTGAAGCACAACTGGCTGACCCTCGGCCAGTTCAAGGCCCCCCAGTCCTTGGAAGCCCTGACCAGCAGCAAGTACACGACGTTCATTGAGCGCTCCCAGGTGGTTGATACGTTTGCGATTGGCCGTCGGATTGGTGCCGGCGCTGATTTCTCCGGGGGCAACTGGACCGGTGGTGTTGCCGTTTTCGGCCAGAACGCCGATGTGCAGGACAGCGGCAAGGACGATGGCATGGGGGTAAGCGGTCGCTTCACGTATCTGCCGTGGAAGACGGACAGCGGTTTCTTGCACCTGGGTGTCTGGGGCAGCTTTGAAGAGCCGCAGAATACCGTCGACGAAGTCGTTCGCTACCGTGCACGTCCCGAGTCTCACGTGACCAGCGTGCGCCTGATCGACACCAGCACCATCGACAATGTTAATGACATCATGAAACTCGGGCTGGAAGGCGCCTGGATCATGGATAGCATTGCGGTGCAGGGTGAATACATCAAGGCGGATGTAAACCGTAAGACCACCGATGTGCTGGATCCCAAGGTGGACGTTGATTTTGACGGCTACTACGTCCAGGCCAGCTATTTGACCGGCGGCAACTCTCGTGCCTACAAGGGCGGTCAGTTCGGGCGTACCAAGGCCAGCGATGCCTGGGAATTTGCCATCCGCTACAGCGCCCTGGATCTGGCTGAGCAAAGTGGCGTGATTGGCGGTCGCGGTGGCGAGCAGACCATTATCACCTTGGGCGTCAACTACTACATTAGCCCTTATCTTCGGATAATGGCTAACTATGCAGACGTTGAAACCAAGAACTTCAACGATGGTTCTCCGGAAGAGAGTCCCTCGTTGGTGCAGTTCCGGGTCGCTTACGACTTCAAGTAGGTCATTACGACAAAACGAAGATCGGAAGCGGCCGGATATAAACCCGGCCGCTTCTTTTTCCGGTCACCGGAAAGACCGCCCAATGACTACTCCGGCGATGCAAAAAGCGCTACTGTGTAGTCATTGGAGATAAAAAACTGCGCCCGCGCATTCTCATGGGAACCTGGCGCTGCGTAAACAGGTAGAGTTAGTTATGAATCAGGAAAACTTGACCGGACATATTTCCCGTCGATACAACGCCGATATTGAGCACGTAAGACAAAGCGTGCTGGAAATGGGTGGCCTGGTTGAGCGTCAGATCGAGGCGGCCCTGCAAGCTCTGAAAGACGGCGACAGCGAAGCTGCCCTGAAGGTTGCCCAGGATGACTACAAGGTAAATCGCCTGGAAGTGGCGGTGGACGAGGAGTGCAATCGCATCCTGGCCCTGCGTGCTCCGACCGCGGTGGACCTGCGGGTCATTATCGCGATTATCAAGACGATTACCGACCTGGAGCGCATGGGTGACGAGGCAGAAAAGATTGCCCGCCTGATCGCACAGTTGGCTACCCAGGAAAGGCCGACCAACGGCCATCGCGAGATACGGCACCTGGGTAAACATGTAATTGCCATGGTCCGTAACGCACTGGATGCGTTCGCCCGTATGGACGTGGATCTTGCGGTGCAGACTGCTCTGGATGACCAAGTGGTTGACCAGGAGTATGAGTCGATTTCACGTCAGTCCATCACTTTCATGATGGAGGATCCCAGGACCATTCGGCGGGTACTTGATGTGATGTGGATAGTGCGTTCACTGGAACGGATCGGCGATCACACAAAGAATATTTGTGAATACGTGATTTATACCGTCAAGGGCAAGGACGTGCGGCACACCAGTCTTGATGACATGTTGCGCGGGTCCGAGAGTGAAGAAGGCGCTGAGCCCGCTCTCTAGCAGGCTCCCTTAACTCAGGCCTTTTTTACCGCCCAGTTGGCCAGCAGGCCTCCCGCGGTAAGGATTACCATCCAGATCAGGACCCATCCAGGCATGCTGACTCCCAGGAATGACCAGACGATCTTCGCGCACTCGCCGGAGCCCTGGAAAACCATTTTCAGCGCATCGCTCAGTGGGAAAGTGTCCAGCATATAGTTTAATCCGGGACCACAGGCAGGCACCTCGTCTGCCGGTAG
>JBFFTZ010000210.1:0-5147 GCA_041571575.1 Gammaproteobacteria bacterium
CCCCCAACCAAGCGAAAACAGTGAGCGCGTATTGATCTATGTTGCCGATCCCCAACTGGGCCTCACAAAAAAGACCCCATTCAGGGGCCTTCTTTTTGTATGGAGCGGGTGATGGGAATCGAACCCACGTTATGTGCTTGGGAAGCACAAGTTCTACCATTGAACTACACCCGCGCTTTGTCAGAAACCTTTCTCCTGGCATCCCTGCCTTCACGCTCGCGGTTCTCTTACCGCCTGCCCGGCCTTCCTGGCCGTGCGTTCCCGGATCGTGGAGCTGCGCTTCCCGCCGGCTGCGCCGGATGCCGCTCACCCATTGAACTACACCCGCGCTTTGTCAGAAACCTCTTTCCTGGCATCCCTGCCTGGGTGGTCATGATTCTACCGCCACGAAGTATTGAAAGTCATCACCCTGGTTCGGGGCAACAACCAAGGCCCGGGTCACCCATCGGCCCCTGCCATGACAGCTAGCTCTCCTGGAGCCTTCCCTCCCCATTCAGACGCGCCTGTACCACGCTCTCACCTTCAACCTTCTCCAGCTCCACGAACAAATGTTGCTCCACCAGGATTTTCGGATCGCAAATCAACCCGCGTATATTCTGATAGGTCTCACGCTTTTGCTCATCCGGGAATGCAGCATTTCGACGCATGCTTCGCCTGTACGTCAGGAGACTTCGCAACCAGATAAATGGATAGAAAACAGGTAGCAGCAGGGCCGATGTCCAGTTAATCCGCGTGTGATGAATCTTGCTGAGCCGAAATCCCGTAAGCCAGCCCAGCATTCTCAGTTTCTGCACGCCGATCATGAATATATGCCCAAAGTAGACTCGCTTTGACTTTGTCCCCGGAGGACTCCAAAGAGAATCCAGTTCATTGGGCGGCATCAGGTTCCTGGTCTCGGATTCCAGTAACAGATAGGCCAATTTTGCCCTCAGGGAAGAGTAGTTGGGCGTGGTGATAAATAGCCGACCGCCTTGCCTAAGAATCCGATTGAATTCGCTCAGCGCGAAAAGTTGATCGGCGAGGTGTTCTATTCCTTCCTGGCAAATAACGATGTCACAGGATTCAGACTCGATAGGCAGGGTCTTCGTCAAATCGGCGTATTCGCATTTCAGTGTCTCGGGCTTGAATACGTCGGTAAACAAATCATAGGCACGAACTTCGGCCCCTGCTAATGAGAGCGCCTCGCTGGTTCTCCCATCACCTGCCGGGATGTCCACCACGGTTTTGCCCTGAAATTCGCCGGAATGTTCCCGGATATACTCATTGACGTAAAAGCTGATGCTGCTGGTACCAGTGAGTTTCATGAAAGGCGGCCCCGGTGTTTTGTTTGTCAAAAATATATCGCGTCTTCGCTGGCTAAAGCCGGCCCGACGAAAGAATCACTAACTGTTCTCGACTCTCCTCATTCAAGCACGAATTTTAACTCAGTAAAATGTGAGAGTTCCCGCTCTCTTCACTATTTCTTGCGAAGGCGAGTAGTTACAAACAGGCGACTCATTGGCAAGAATCGGCTCAAAACCTGGCACTGATCGGGATGATCCATGTCGGGAGGGCTTTTACGAACCGGCCACAAGCGAGGCCGAGTCCCGGGACGGGTTAGTTCCATGACGTGCGCCCGGTGCACCCCGGGTAGCTGCCAGTGGCGTCTGATTCAAGCTGTCTGCGAAAGTGGTTCGCACCGGGCTGGCCTGTCCTACATTTCTCCCAATGCTGCCGCGGCATCCGGATACCCCTGGTAAATGCAGGCAATGGTCAGGGTTCTGATGGCCCCGGTGATTCATCACCCGCAGATCGCTTTTTAGCTGCGAAGCCAAACATTGCCCCTGAGCGTCTGGAGCCGGGAAACACCTGTTGCCAGGACTCGCCCAACCATAGTCCGGATACGCCGACGGACCTCCTGCCGGTAAGGCATGAGATCACTCCAATATGGTCAAAAATGCCGCCGCCTTGACTTCCAAGATTATTTTTGTTAACATTTTCAACATCTTAAGCAACCCGCGGAGGTACCAGTAATTCAAAATTATAACTTTTTGACATCCCTGAAGTACCGCCACGTACCAGGATTCCGTCCTGTCGCCAGCTCCCTGGCCGTTCCCTTCTAGTTCACTCAATTGCACATTTTCAGTCCGCACCGTCGTGTTGCGGGAGTCTGATAGCTATTGAATGCGAATTCAGGAGAGAACCCACTATGAACACCGCTTTAAACATTAAACGAACCGAACAGAAGCCCATGGACATTGGCGTAGACCGCCAAGACCGAAAGAAGCTGGCCGACGAATTGTCTGTCGCCCTGGCCGACACGTATGTGCTTTACGGCCTGACGCAGCACGTTCACTGGAACGTGACCGGGCCATTGTTTTACAGCCTGCACAAGCTCACCGAGGAACAGTACGAGAACCTCGCGACCGCAATAGATGACCTGGCTGAGCGAATCCGTGCCATAGGCTTTGCCGCCCCCGGCGGCATCCACCAGATGCTTGCGATGACCCGAATGGACAAGGTCGAGGATGCCCGCGATCCACACGACATGTTGCGCTTGCTAGTCAATAGTAACGAGGCATGTGCGCGAACCTTGCGAGCGGCCGTAAGTCGCGCGGATGAATGCGACGACGTCAAGACTGCCGACCTGCTGACCGACAGAATTGGCCAGCACGAGGAAAACATCTGGATGCTCAGAGCTATTTTGTCCTGATCCGCCCTGGGCCGATCCTCTGCCCCGCTGCCGGGTGCCTCCCAGGGAATAACTGGACAGGAACGCGGCCGTGACAGCTTTCGCGGCAGAGCGCGGCAAACCGCGGCAAACCGCGGCAAACCCATGACGCGAACACACCGGCGGAGACGCCACTGCAAACCCGATACATTTCGGCCTGAATTTCAGGCTGACAAGGAGATTAATATGAATACCAAAGACATCTATGACCTGTTTACCACGGCGCTTGACGTCACCAATAAATCCCTGGACACCAATAGGGAATCCGGAATCTACGGCGCCCTGATATCGGCCTGGGACAAGCACCTGGACGGCCACAAGTCCGGCGTTGCCATCTACAATGACGATCCGGCCAAGCCGTTCGACTACTTTACCGTCCGTTACCTGAACGGGAAATTCGAGATCCTGTCCCGAGGAAAGTCCGAGCACGACACCGAGTGGAAAGTATCCCGAAAATACCTCGAGGACCTGGCAGAGAATCCGCAGACCTATATCGATCATCCGGTGAAGCTGGATATTGATTGGCTCAAGGATCGATTGCCGGACAGCGCGGCGAGCTTGTTCAAGAAGGCAAGCTGAAGCCGTACCCAAAGTGCTCACCGGTAGCCCTGTCAGGGGGCTATCGCGCAGGGCATAGCGAAAACTGCATGGCGGGCCGTTCAGCGGCCCGTCATGCGTTGCTGATCTCTTTTCGAGCACCACGATATACGCCGGGGAAACCGGCGTGCTCCCTACCTGCTCCCTCCGGGCGCGCCAGACTGCTCCCTGCAATCTCTGCTATGTTTCCAAGTCCCTGCCCCATCAAGCGCCAGGCTTGCCACGCTGGACAGGTTCAACCAGCTCTCTGCTTGAACCTCGTTTCAGTTCTTCCATTTTTCGGTGACACGGAAATGGTGGCCAGACGAAGAAGTTTCGAGCTATCTCAAGCTCGCTCGCCGGCGCTACTGATCGGTCAAGACCTCTGATTTTGTTAACACCCACAGCCCCCGGCTTTGACCATTCGTGACCTGCCAGATAGGGACTGTTACGCTACAACACCCGCACAGGACCAATACCTTGAGTCAAACGCCGTTTTCAACAATTACGCTGGATTCAGAACTGCTGGATAACCTGGCATCCCTGGGTTACGAGTTCATGACACCCATCCAGGCCCAAAGCCTGCCGCCTATCCTGGCGGGTGAGGATGTCATCGCACAGGGAAAGACGGGGTCCGGAAAGACCGCGGCGTTCGGACTGGGGCTCCTGGCCAGGCTGGATACCAGTGCGCTGCAAGTGCAGTCCCTGGTGCTTTGCCCAACCCGTGAGCTTGCTGACCAGGTGGCGAAGGAAATTAGACGACTGGCGCGAGCCGTTCCCAATGTGAAAATACTCACCCTGTCCGGCGGGAAGCCATTCAGAGCCCAGGCGGAATCACTGGAATTTGGCGCTCATATTGTCGTCGGGACACCGGGGCGCATCGAAGATCACTTGCGCAAGGAAACGCTGAAGCTGGATTCGCTGGAGATTCTCGTGCTTGATGAAGCCGACCGGATGCTGGAAATGGGTTTCCAGGAGTCGGTAGACAACATCGTCCGGCAAACACCCAAGGCGCGTCAGACCCTGTTGTTTAGTGCGACCTACCCCGAGCAGATTCAGGCGATTGCCAAGCGCATCATGGTCAAGCCGGTAATGACCAAGGTCGAGTCCACTCATGACAGCAGCACCATCCAGCAACATTTTTACAAGGTGGAGGATGACCAGCAGCGCCTGAGAGCGGTCCGTTTATTGCTGCTGAAGTATCGCCCGGAATCCACCGTGGTTTTTTGTAACACCAAGCGCGAAGCCCAGGAAATCGCCGCCGACCTTCGGGGTCACGGGTTCAGCGCACTGGCGTTACACGGCGACCTGGACCAGCGAGACCGGGACCAGACCCTGGTGAGGTTCTCCAACAAGAGCATATCGGTGCTGGTGGCCACGGACGTGGCCGCGCGGGGACTGGATATCGACTCCCTGGACTCGGTCATCAATTACCACATCGCCCGGGATGCAGAGATGCATGTGCATCGCATTGGACGCACAGGCCGGGCGGGAAGCAGCGGCACTGCCCACTCCCTGATCAGTGACAAGGAGGGCTACAAGGTCGCCTTGTTGCAGGACTACCTGGGACGCCCCATCGAAGGGGAACCGCTTCCAGAGACAAGCCTGTTAAGCGAGTCACCGAATCAGGCACAAATGGAAACCCTGTTAATTGACGGCGGCAAAAAGCAGAAGGTTCGGCCCGGCGATATCCTGGGCGCATTGACCGGCGAATACGGTATCCAGGGAACACAGGTCGGGAAAATAGATATTTTTGATACCCGGGCCTATGTCGCCGTGCATCGTGACGCCGCAAAGACCGCATTGAAAAAACTCTCCGAAGGCAAGCTCAAGGGACGCTCGTTCCGGGTCAGGGTGCTAC
>JBFFTZ010000211.1:0-5098 GCA_041571575.1 Gammaproteobacteria bacterium
ACGGTGACCGTCTGCCCAAGCGCCTGCTCGAACTGCGCACCGAGATCGAGAGCAAGCTTACAGATCGATAGAAATCTGGCGGACCCGCCAGTTGAGACTGGGTTATTCGGTTTCGTCTGGCGGGTTCTGCAGTTTTTCCAGTCGGAATTTCACAAGACGCCCGTTGGCCGCTTCGACCTTCTTGCCCAGGCTGATGGTGCCGGAACCATGCAGCTGCATCGAATCCCTTCTAACGAAATGCTCCTCGGGCTCGCCATCGATGGCGACGAAGGTACCGTTGGTACTCTGGTCGATCAGTACGAAATTGCTCTTTCGTAACTCAATACGCGCGTGTTGCCGCGAAATCAGGTTGCCCTTGACCACCAGCCCGTTGCCATCGGCCCTGCCTATGGTCAGGCCGTCGTTGGTTTCGTCCATGACGAATTCCTGACCATCGTAGGTCAGAATCAATCGGTTGCTAGCTCCAGGCTGCATCGTCTCAAGCTTGAGACTCGGTAGCATGCTGGTCACGTCTTCGGCCTGCCAAAGCACTTCGTACAGCGCCATTTCATCAGACCGACCACGCAGGTGGGCGACATCAATCTGGCGCACCGCCGTCCGCCATTCCGGACTGAGCCGGTTTACCGTTACGGACGTCGTGAGAATCTGACCGCCCTTGGCCTGGCTGGTCATGCGATTGGCCATGTGAACCGCTGAACCGAAGATGTCCCGGTTCTCCAGTACCACGGGGCCATAATGACAGCCGATACGGATCTTTACCTGGTCACCACCGACCATTAGCTCTGAACTCTCCTCAATCCTGCGCAGCATCAGTGCTCCGGCGTTGAGGGCGTCATCAGGGGTGGGAAAGGTCGCCATGACCTCGTCGCCCATGGTCTTGATAACCGTGCCATGGTTCTTTTCCGTAGCCATGCGCATGACGTCTATACACAAACTGACGGTTTCACGAGCACGCTCATCCCCCAGGGATTCATACAACTGGGTACTGCCAACCACGTCGGCAAAAAGAATAGCAAGCTCGATCTCTTTAACCATGATGCTCTTGCAAAATTGCATTGCGGCCACGGGGCCAGGGTTTATTTCCTGCTCGGGGCATTATAAAGCGCACCAGCAGTTCAGCAACATAGGGCCAATACTTACAGGCCTCTCTCCCGACTAACAAGCCTGGAACCTAAGACCTTTGTAGTGGACGGGCTAGCGCTCGGCAACGATATAGGCGATCCAGGCCGGATCCGCATCACCTTCTTCCACCGGCTCAAACACATCATCCGCATCGCCATCCTCGTCGGTGCCCTGCCAGTACACCGTCGTCTTGGAGAAACCCGCCTCAGACAATAATTCACGAACCTCGGGGATGCTCCACAGTCGCCAGTCATAGGTGAAGGCTTGCTTCATCTCCGACTTGTCAGGGAACTTGAAATGGATGTAGCAAAGGCTACGCCCGGTGACCGGATCTACCCGTGACTGGTCCCAGACATAGGTGAAATCGTCATATTCAGTCTCTTCTTCACGCTCTTCGTGGGCTTCGGGGCCACCGTAGATATCCAGGCAAAAGATGCCATCGTCCTTGAGAGCCTTGTGGGCCTGGCGGAAATAGCTTCTGAGCACCTCGCGGGTCTTGAAAATCCAGTAGCTGAAATTGAATGCCACGACCAGGTCAACAGGAGGCGTCTCCACTTCCAGCACGTTGCCCTGGAGCACCTGCAGGCGCTTCCTCTGGTCGGCATCAAGGCTGGCAATGTGATGAGTCCGACCCCACTCAAGCACCTCGGGATCCAGGTCCACACAAATCGCCTGGTTGTCCTTGTGCTCCCGCACCCACTCACACGCCGCATTGGTGGTACCGCAGAAATCTTCCCGCAGGCTGCGGGGACGCCTGCCCCGCAGAGCAAAGTAGGTATCACTGAGGAATTCCACCTCGTGATCCACTGCCTGCACCGAGGCCTCGTAGAGAATATGGCGATCCGCCTTCTGGGCCATGCTCGGTCCCTGCAACTTGCCCTTGCCCTTTTTATACTTCGCCATGAGTCTCGTTCCGCGGAAAAGGACCGATTGTACTGCAAAACACTATTCGCTGAAGGGGCTATCGAGGTTAAAAGCCACCTGACAGAGACGGATTACTGGCCTACAATCTGCCGGTCGGTTTTTTCTTGGTTTACGCGACGCGAATTTTCTCACTCCCCACCCAGGTTCAGCACCATGTCACGTCTTTTACCAGCCATCGCGCTGCTTTGTCTGCCCGCGATCGCCCTTCACGCCGAGAACACTGCCAGCGTGGACGCCGATCTTGTAAAACAATCCGTGAGCCTGCGAAACACTGCAATGCAGAACTCAAACGCATGGGGCATCCTGGAAAGCCTGACCCAGGAAGTGGGTCCACGCCTGGCCGGCTCGCCAGGCGACCAGGCAGCGGTAGCCTGGGCCATGCTCAAGATGCAGGAACTGGGATTTGAGAATGTGCGCGCCCAGGATGTCACCGTACCCCACTGGGAACGCGGTCAACTGAGCGTGAACATAACCAGCCCTCACCCGCAGCCGCTGGTCGCGGTAGCCCTGGGAGGCAGCGTGGGTACGGGCGAAGAAGGCATCGAAGCGCCTGTTCTGATGGTCCAGGACCTGGAGGAGTTGGCCAAGCTGCCCGCCTCACAGGTCGAGGGTACGATAGTCTTTCTGCCCGGACGCATGGAGCGACACAAAGACGGCTCCGGCTACGGCCCGGCCGTGGCAAAACGCGGTAGCGGCGCATCCATTGCCGCCAGCCTGGGCGCCCGGGCCCTGGTCATCCGCTCGGTGGGAACAGACAACAACCGCCTGGGCCATACCGGCGCCATGCGCTACGACCTTGCGCAGCCCCGCATTCCTGCCGTTGCCCTGTCCAACCCCGATTCAGACATCCTGGAATACCAGCTGAGCCAGGGTCAGCCGGTCTCACTGCGCATCAAGCTGAGTGCCCGACACCTGGACCCGGCCCGTTCGGCCAACGTGATCGGCGAAATTCCGGGCAATGAACTGCCGGAGGAGATCGTCATCATCGGTGGGCACCTGGATTCCTGGGACCTGGGCACGGGCGCCATCGATGACGGCGCCGGCGTGGCCATCACCATGGAAGCCGCCCGGCAGATTCTGCTGTCAGGCAAACGCCCGAAACGAACCATTCGCGTGGTGCTGTTTGCCAATGAGGAATTCGGCCTGAGCGGCGCCAAGGAATATGCTCGCCTGGCACAGGTCGAAAAACACATCCTGGGAATGGAAGGGGATTTTGGCGCCGGAAAAGTCTGGCAACTAGCCTCCCAGGTGGCTCCCGAGGCCCTGTACAAGGTTGAAGCCATGCAGAACATGCTGGCCGACATGGGTGTGGAGCCCGGCAGCAACGATTCCGGCGGCGGCGCCGACATCAGTCCCCTGCGCAAGGCGGGCATGCCCGTGCTCGCACCGCGGCAAGACGGCACCGAATACTTCGACATCCACCACACCGCCAACGACACGCTGGACAAGGTAAACAGAGACGAACTGGACCAGAACGTGGCCGTGTACACCGCACTGACCTGGTTCGCCGCGAACGTGGAGGGTGATTTCGGTCGCCTGCCGGTGGAAGAAACCCCGGACAGCCAATAAGCCCTGACCGACAACCCGTTTTATTGGGGACAGGCACCTATTTTTTATTAGGTGCCTGTCCCTAATTTTTAGGCAGACATCGCTTCCAGGGCCTGTAATACCACTTCCGGCCCCGCATCGGGACGGCAGGCTTGCTCACCCAGGACTCTCCGCCACTTTCGCGCACCGGGCTGGCCGGTAAACAGGCCCAGCATGTGCCGGGTGATGTTGTGCACACGGCAACCCCGGGACACCTCTGCTTCAATGTAATCGAGCATGGACAAGGCGATGTCCCGGCGCGACGGGGGCTGGAAATCCGGGTTCAGGAAGCGCTGTTCAAGGTGGGCCAGCAAGTAGGGGTCATGGTAGGCAGCCCGCCCGATCATTACGCCGTCCACATGCTCGAGATGCCCGGCGACCTGCTCCACGGTCTGGATCCCGCCATTAATGACTATCTCCAGGTCCGGGTAGTCCCGCTTGAGCTGATACACCCGCTCATACATCAACGGTGGCACCGTGCGGTTCTCCTTGGGACTCAGGCCTTTAAGGATCGCCTTGCGGGCGTGAACCACGAAACTGTCACAGTGCTTCGACACCGCATCAATAAAGGCGCACAGGAACTCGTAGGAGTCCTGGTCATCGATGCCGATACGGGTCTTTACGGTAACCGGGATGGACACCGCGTCTTTCATGGCCGCCACGCACTCGGCCACCAGTTGGGGCTCGGCCATCAGGCAGGCGCCAAAGCTGCCGGACTGCACCCGGTCACTGGGGCAGCCTACGTTTAAATTGATTTCCTGGTATCCATAGTCCTCGGAAACCTTCGATGCCCTGGCAAGGGCCTCCGGGTCCGATCCACCTAACTGAACCGCCAGGGGCAATTCACTCGGATCAAAGCCCAGCAACCGGGACACGTCTCCGTGGTTAATCGCCGCCGCCGTCACCATCTCTGTGTACAGCAGGACACTGGGCGAGACCCGGCGCAGGAAGTAACGGCAATGCCTGTCCGTCCAATCCATCATCGGGGCGACTGATATTCGCGAACGTATTTTCACTTCAGCCTTTTCCGTAATATTCTACTTTTAAATCAATGAGTTATTTTTTCCTGTATTGTACTGATTTTGCACCTATTGTCGCCCATTTCGTGCGACATAATGCGCGTTTCGCCCCCGAATTCAGCCTCATAGCGCCCCGAAATCAGCCGTTTTGAGAGTATTTCCATGGCCACAACCAACATTCGTGAACGCAAAGATGGCAGTCTAGCGTATCTCGGTGAGGCACGAATTAAGCGCGATGGCGGAATTGTTCATCGAGAATCGAGGATGTTCGATCACCGCCGGCAGGCCTAAGCCTGGGCTGTATCGCGAGGACGTGTCCGAGGTGCGCGCTATGGACCCCAGTAAGACAAGCAAGATCCGATTTCTCGAAAAGCGAGGGATTGCCAGGATGACCTCCCGCGAGATCAAAGCCTCAAACATCACCGCCTATGTGCGATCAAGACGTC
>JBFFTZ010000212.1:0-5081 GCA_041571575.1 Gammaproteobacteria bacterium
CACCACCAGGGCGACAACGCCAAACACCGGGATACCCAGGCGGGTCACCCACAGCCGGGTCCGGTCCGACGCGTCGGGCTTGATCAGCGGCAGCAGATTCACCGTGAACACGCTTGCCGCCGATAGCATGGCGCTGTCAGTAGTACTCATGATGGCGGCCAGCAGTGCGCCGACAAACACGGCCATGGCCACCGGGTGCAGGTGCTCCAGGGCCAGCGTGGCGATGACGTGATTCGGCTCGGCGATGCCGGGATAGCTGGTGGCGGCGATGATACCCAGCATCACCGGTATCATTCCCAGCGTCAGATACCCAACCGCCGATGCATAGAACGCATTCTGGGCCACCTGCTCGGAACGCGAGGACATGGCTCGCTGGATCAGCGACTGGGAGGATATGTCGGCCAGACCGAAGATTAACCACATGCGCAGGTAGTTCAGCCAGGTCACCGGGGAATTATCCAGGGGAAGAATACGCAGGGCGTTCTCGGGAAAGCGGGCAGACACCGCGGCCCAACCACCCAGGTCAGAAATCACCACCACAAAAAGCACCACCAGGCCGATGGCGATGATACCCATCTGCACGAAATCGGTAATGGCCACGGCCCACATACCGCCGGCCATGGTGTAAATAAAGACGATCACCGCGCCGGCGACGATGCCAATTTCAAGCGGGATGCCGGTGAGGACCTGCAACACATAGCCGAATGCGACCAGCATGCCTGCAGTCCAGCCGACGCTGCTCATGATGGACGCCACGGCCGCCACGCTGGCAGCGGTCGTGCCATAGCGCTGGTTGAAGACCTCGACGAAAGTCCTGAGCTTGAGCCGGCGCATGATGCGGGCGAAAAACAAGCCCATGATCACCAGCACGAGAGTGCTGCCAAAGGGATCGGCGATCACCCCCAGCATTCCCTCGTTGTAGGACTGGCCCGCGACTCCCACCATGGGCCCACCGCCGAACCAGGTGGCGACCAGGGTGGCGGTACATATCCAGAATGGCATCCGTCGCCCGGACACCATGAAGTCATCCGCGGTCTGAGTCTTGCGCGCCGCCAGTGCCCCGATCACGATCATCAGCACCATGTATACGGCAACGCCAGAGAAGATAATGGCTTGGCTGCTCACCTTGACTCGCTGTCAGTCGAATGAAAAATGGGGACAGTCACCAATTTTCGTCAGGAAAATAAACCTGGCACCTTTTATCACCTCAAAATAGGTGCCTGTCACCAATTATTTGGCGGTCATGTAGGTGCAGGTCTCGGGGGCCGGCTCATAGTCGGGCAGCGGTGGATTGTCGCCGCACAGGAGGTTGGCGATGTACTCCCGTTCCTCGGCCAGGCGCTGGTCCCATTGCTTCCTCAATTCCCGGAAGTCTGACCGTGAACTGTATTGGGCAAACAACCCGTCATTCTTCCATTGGTGGGATAACGCCCGGAAACCCGCCGCCGTCGCCCTTGTCAGGTAAGCCAGGGCCGCATCCCCGTCTCCGTCGTAGGCAGCCAGGTGCGCCCTCGTCAGGGGAATGTCCCAGGCACTGCCAATCCTGTTAGACCGCTCGATCTGTTCTTGCCGTTCCCCTGCCAGTGTCCGCCACTGGGTGGATCGGTAGGAGTCGCCGGCAGCACGGGCCGCTGTGGCGATCAGGGTGAGAATACTCGGATTCAGGCCGGCGCCTTCCCCGGTCTCTTGCCAAAATTCCAGCGTAAGCGGGTACACCTCCTCGATTTGACCGGTTTCCCAAAGCATTCCTGCATATGCTCCCCGCGTCCTGCTCCCTGGATCCTCCCGGTAATTGGCTTCGACCACCTTGAATGCTTCGCTGATGCCTCCCCTCGCCCAGGCGGCAAGAACCTTGTCCTCGGGCGATATACGCGCCGCTTCCTGGTACAAACCGACGTCGGAGTACACCCCCTCCAACTGCTCCCTGGCTTGCTGTCGCTCACGGAACGCCCTCAGGAAATGCTCTGCTGCAATACCCGATTGACCTTCATTCCACGCCAGATTACCCAGTGCCCATTCTCCCCAGTGCGGGTCCAACTCACGCAGGCGCAGGGCAGTTGCCTTGGCTTCATCTGTTCGGCCGTACCTGTTCAACTCCATGGCGTGATTGTAAAGCGCAATCCGGGACATGGGATCGTAGCGAACCGAGTCGTAGGAGGCGTCAAGCAATTGAGTGTAACGGCCCAGGGAAAGCAGTGTCATGCGACGCCAGTTCTGTGCCTCGCCATTGGCCGGATTGATGGCCAGGGAGCGGTCCAGGTAATCCAGCGCCAGTTCAAAATTGTTCGAATCTCTTTCCAGGAATCCCTTGGCAGCCAGGATCTCGGGGCGATCCGGCGCCAGGCTCAGGGCCTTGTCCACCAGGGGACGGGCCGCATCCAGGGCATCCGAAGATTTCAAGTCCCCATACGAGCCCCTTGTATCCATGAGCAACAGGGTTGCGATGGCCTGGTCAGCGTAGGCCAGGGCAAACTCCGGATCCAGGTCAACGGCGCGCTTGAACTGCTCCAGGGCCGCCTTGATGCTGTCAGTCGTGCGCTGGTTGATCAGGTGGCGCCCCATCAGGTAGGCCTCGTAGGCGGCCAGGTTTCGGGTATCGCCGCTCGCGACCTGTCCCTCCCCGCGCACATTCAGGGTCACCTTCAGGGCCTGGGCAATGGCCCCGGAAATCTCGTCCTGGATGGCGAAGATGTCGTCCAGCTGGCGGTCGTAGGTCTCCGACCAGGCGTGGAAGCCATTGTCCGCCCGGATCAGCTGGGCGGTCACCCGCACCCGGTCGCCGGCCTTGCGTACGCTGCCCTCCAGCACCCAGGCCACACCCAGCTGGCGGGCGATGTCCTGGATATCCTGGTTCTTGCCCTTGAACTGGAAGGCGGAAGTGCGGGCCGCCACCTGTAGCTGGCTTACCTGGGCCAGCACATTGAGGATTTCCTCGGCGATGCCGTCAGAGAAATATTCCTGGTCCTTGCCCGGGCTCATGTCTACGAAGGGCAGTACCGCCACCGACAGGTCCGCCACCGCGGGAGCTGCCGGCTCGGCCGTCTCTGTCACCGCCTCTGTCGTGGTTGGCGACTCCTCGCCGGGCGAGACATCCGGCTGAACCGTCACCTTGTAAACAAGGAAGATCACCGCCAGTCCCAGCACGGTGATGATGGTCCGGTCCAGCTTGCGGCCGGTCAGCGGGGTGATGGACTGGTTGCGGTCCACCTCCTCCTGGCGCTTGAGTCCCTCGGGAGTTTTCTCGAAGGCCCAGGCAAAAACCAGCGCCACGGGAAAGCCTATGGCCAGCACCAGCAGGATGGTTTTCATCACCCAGCCCGGTGCATCGAAATTATCCAGGGCAAGGTCCGCCACCTGGGCCACCAGCCACGCAGTGACCAGGTATACCACCCCTACCCGGAATACGTTCCGGCGCTTGAGCTCGGCGAACATGTCCACGGAGCGTGTCTCTCCCCTGTTTCAGATCGACAAAAGCATGGCCTATAAGTTATACGTTGTCTAATTTTTCAGCAGAAGAAAAAGGGGTCGAACCGCATATTCCTTAAATACGGTTCGACCCCATCTATCTAAACCGGCAATACCGGCATTAAATGTATCCGGCCCCTTTTTGGCTAGTGGCTTGCCAGCTTCACGGTTCCGTTTTCCCGGTCCTCGTAGGCAATGCTCACCGTTCCCAGGGGATCCACGGCGATGGCCGGCGCGTAGCCGACCTGCCCGCCACTGTCGATGTAGACCAGCTCCCAGCTGCCGCTGATGTCGGTGGCATACTTGAGATCCTCATTCTGATCCCGGTAGGCAATATGCAGGAAATCGGCCTCGTCGATGGCCAGGGATACCCGATCACCACCTATCCAGTCGAACTCATCCACCTGCTCGGTCACCCAGCCTCCTCCCTCCCTGTGGCCATGCCAAAGACCAAATGGTGTCGTGTAGGCCACGTGCAGTTGCCCGGTAGAGTCCTCGGCCAGTGACGCACCACAGTTAGTGTCCTGGGCAATGATTTGTTCCACCCAGCCACCGCCGGAATTGCTCATGTAGTACAGCACGCAGGCCTGACCGCTGCCGATGGTGTACACAAGATGCACGGCCCCGGCGTCATTCACCAGGATATCGGTGTCGTAGAAAGTCGCGTTTCCAACTCCGGCCAGCCATTGGGTCAACCAGGTTCCCGAGACATTGCTTGCGTAGTTAAGTGATCCGATTTCGTTAATGTTATAGGCAATGTGTGTGGCGCCTGCCTGGTCCAGGGCCAGGGCGTTGACGTTGCCGCCACTATCGAGCAACAGGCCCAGCCAGGGGCCGGTGGCGTTGCTGGCCACCCTGAGAGTGTTGGTGGGGTAGTCCCAGTAACTGACGTGATCCGCCCCGTTCTCGTCCAGCTGCACATCGGTGTCACCAAAGTTGCCGGCGTCCGCGTCCACCGCCTCCAGCTGCCAGCTCGAGTCGCTCTTGACGGCGAGTCTTACCCCGCCAGCATTACGGAAGCTCAGGTGGGGTGCATTGGATGCGTCCAGGGCCAGGGCCGGATCCGTACCGGTGGCCACGGTCTCGATGTTCCAGCCCGCGGTAGTCGGCGTAGTGACGCAGGCCTGGTTGCTTCGGGCCACCGTACCGACCACGGCCACCACCGCATACACGGTGTAGCAATAGCGGGTGTTCGGCTGCAGATCATTATCGGTGTAACTGGTACCCGGCAGGTGAATATCGTAGACCGCCACGCCATCCCGATACAGATCGTAGCCTGCGACCGGATCGGTATGAGCCGTCCATTGCAGCGACACCTCGCTGGGCGTCACAACCTCTGCGGTGAGGCTCATTGTTTCCGGGAATTCGTCTTCATCCTCGTCTACATGCCAGCCACAGCCGGACTGCACGGATACCAGCAGGCTGGCGAATAGCGCGGTTAGAAAAAACCGGCTGAGATAATGGACAGCGCCGTTCATCGGTTTCCACCCCCCATCCCTGAACACTTACGGCAAATTATACTCCAGGGAGACCTCGGGGGATGCAATGAAAAATTGGGGACAGGCACCTATTTTTAATTGGTGCCTGTCCCTAATTAATGCTTCTTTAAGTCTTCA
>JBFFTZ010000213.1:0-5073 GCA_041571575.1 Gammaproteobacteria bacterium
AGGAAGGCCTGGATAAGCCTGGGAGGAATTTCATCGTGGCGGGCCGGAATGCGCCGCTTTTCGCCGAATTCAGCGATCAGGCGGCCGTCGCGGGTGTAGACCCTCAAGGGTACTTGCAGCCGAACCTCCCGCAGGCTTTCCACAGCGGGAAGTCCGGGTTCCAGGTAGAAATAGGCGGCGGTTCCGGTGAAAAACCCCAGCAGCCCGAGGGTGACTGCGCTTGCCAGGCCGGTGTAAAGGATCTTCTGGTAAAGCTTCATTGCAGGAGTGTGACCTAGGTTCTTGCTTTTAGGGAACTGAATTATGCATATTTAAGTGAGCAGAACATATTTTCCCAATGAAATCAGGGATTATTTCACGCGAAGGCCAGGGAAATTTGAGGAGCACATACAGCCTCAAATCAAGCGGGGCCGCGGCTGAAAAGCCGGCCTCACTACAAAGACCCTGTTTATTTTTAGCGGGGACACGGATGAATGTCCGTGGCTCTGTGTAAAGGGATAAGGTATCAGAGTGGATGGAGGGCTGGCAGGGCCAGATGTTGCTGATCTGGGCTAAAAAAATCGACCGGTCTTTGCCATAACGTGAGACGAATCACATATACCGGACTACTTTGAATGATATACAGTTAGTTGCGTAACCTCAGGTACTGAACTATCTTTGCACTGCAAGCTACCGTTAGGGAAGGAAAAAACGTGTTATTCGGCGCAAAAAGTAGGCCCCTACTCGGGCTTGACATAACTACCTCCTCGGTGAAGCTGGTCGAATTGGGAAAAAGCGGTGACCAATACCGCGTCGAGTCTTACTCGGCAGAACCGACTCCAGTTAACGCGGTCAACGAAAAGAATATTGTTGATTCGCAATCCGTAGCAGAGGCTATCCGTCGTGCAGTCAAGCGCGCCGGCACGAAAACCACCGATGTGGCGGTCGCCATTAGTGGCGATGCTGCGATCACCAAGATTATTCAGCTGCCGGCCAGCCTGAGCCCCTCGGACATCGAGGGTCAGGTGGAGTTGCAGGCTGACCAGTACATTCCCTTCCCCATGGAAGAGGTTCGTCACGACTTTGAAGTGATTGGACCCAATGCCAGGGACGAGGAAATGCTGGACGTTCTTCTGGTGGCGACCAGAACCGAAAATGTTGAGCAGCGTCAGGCGGCGGTAGAGAGCGCTGGTCTGAAAGGGCGGGTAATAGACGTCGAGTCCTTCGCCCTCGAAAATGCCTGCCGACTCCTTACCCACCAGATGCCGGACCAAGGCGTCAATGTCACCGTCGCGGTGGTGGATTTTGGCGCGAGCAGCACGACATTCAGTGTTTTGCGCAATATGAAAGTTATTTACACCCGGGATTTTGCTTTCGGCGGTCAGCAGCTGACGGAAGAAATCATGCGCACCTACGGGTTGAGCATGGAAGACGCCGGCAGAGCCAAGAAAGAAGGTGGGCTGCCCAGCAATTACGAGCCGGAAGTTCTTGATCCGTTTATTGATGACATGTGCCAGCAGGTCAGCAGGTCCTTGCAGTTTTTCCTGGCCGCGGGTGGCGGACGTGAACAACCGGATCAGATCATTGTGTGTGGTGGCTGCGCCAATATTCCCGGTGTTGATGAATTGATTGCCAGCCGTGTCGGCATTCCTACCGTGATTGGAGATCCCCTGGGACAGATGAAGATATCTTCCCGGGCGAAATCCCAGGGTGTGAAGAAAGACGCGACCGCTCTCCTGACGGCCCTAGGCCTGGCATTGAGGAGCTTTGACTGATATGCCCCGGATTAACCTATTACCCTGGCGTGACGAGCTGCGAAAGCAGCGGCAAAAAGATTTCCTGATTTCTGCGGGAATAGCTGTTGTGTTCGGAGTCCTGGTGATGTTCTTCACCGGCCAGGTGTTCAGCTCGTTAATTGAACACCAGGGCGCACGTAACGGCATTCTCAAGGCAGAGATTGCCGCCCTTGACCTGCAGATCGCGGAGATTCGAGATCTCGAGGCGAAAAAGGATCGCTTGCTTGCCCGGATGAATATCATTGAGCAGCTGCAGCGTAGCCGCCCCGAGGCGGTCAAGCTGTTCGACCAGATCGTTCGAACCTTGCCAGAGGGCGTGTACCTGACCTCGATCAAACAAGCAGGCAGCAACCTTGAAATAAAGGGACGCGCTGAATCCAGCACCCGGGTTTCAAGCCTGATGCGCAACATCGACGCCTCGGATTCCCTGCAGAACCCGACACTCCAGGTTGTAGCAGCGAAGGAAGTGGACAACCGGCGGGTAAGCGAATTCACCATCATGGCCCAACAGACGCTTGTTGTGCATGATGACGAAGGAGGCGTGCAATGAACGATTTCCTTGAGCAATTGCGTGCCCTGGATGTTAATGACATCGGTCGGTGGCCGGCGGCTTTTCGCTACGGCCTGATTGGCATTATTTTCCTGGTGGTCGCAATAGGCGGTACCTACCAGTTTGTTTACAAAGATCAGATTCTCGTCCTGGAGAAAGCCCAGCAGGAAGAGGTCACCTTGATGGCCGGCTTCAAACAGAAGCAGACCAAGGCGGCCAACCTGGAGGCTTACAAGGCGCAGCTTGCGGAGATCGAATCTTCTTTCGGCACCATGCTTCGCCAGTTACCGGGCAAGACCGAGGTTCCCAGCTTGCTGGTGGATATTTCGCAGACCGGGCTTGCCGCAGGTTTGGAAGAGGAGTTGTTCCAGCCAGTGGGCGAGATTCGTAAAGAGTTTTACGCGGAATTGCCGATTCGTATTCGCCTGGTCGGCAGCTACCATGACCTGGGCAAGTTTGTGAGCGATATCGCGGGACTTCCGCGGATCGTGACCCTGCATGATGCGGAGATCACTAAAGTCTCCGATAGCGAAGATCTGGTACTAAACATTACCGCCAAGACTTATCGCTATCTGGAAGATGACGAGGAGGCAGGAAGTTGATGCGCACTAAATACCTGGCATTTGCCCTGTTGCTCGCCACAGTTGGATTCGCAGGCGGTTGCGGCGGAAATTACGATGACCTGAAGGAAGAGATCGAAATCGTCAAGGCGCGTCCTGGCGGACGCATTGATCCTCTTCCGCAGATTCAGCCTCAGGAACGCTTTATTTATGAGGCAGAAAAATTACGGCCTCCTTTTTCCCCGTACTCGGCAGCCGATGCCTCGGGTAAAGGCGGCGTGCGTCCCGATGCGAACAGGCGCCGGGAGTTCCTTGAGCGTTATCCGCTGGATACCCTCAGCATGGTGGGAACCATTGAGCGTGGTGGCCAGAGTTACGGCTTGATCAGGGATCCTGACGGCCTGATTCACCAGGTTCAGACGGGTAATCACCTGGGCCAGAACGATGGCCGCATAGTGACAATTTCGCAGTCAGAGGTAGCTCTGATTGAAATTATTTCGGATGGTATGGGCGGATTCCTCGAGCGCCCGGCAGCAGTGGCGCTTTCTGAATAAAGCCCCAGGGAGAATGGTAATGATTCGGGAATCTTTGCAAAGCAGTGCAAACGTGATGATCAAGGCGGCGGGAATGCTGATGCTCCTGTTCTCCTGGTTAAGCGCGCCTGCAGTACTGGCGGCGGACCATTCGTCGAGGCAATTACAGAGCATAGAAGCTCAGGCTCTGCCGGGTGATGAGGTCGAGCTTGAATTCAAGCTAAGCGGCCCTGCGCCCGAGCCGATGAGCTTCACGATTGACAGTCCTGCCAGAATTTCCATGGACCTGTCGGACACCAGTCTTGCCCTGGCATCTCGTCGCACCGATGTTGGCGTTGGCGCCGTGGGAAGTGTCGTGGCAGCCGAGGCCAATGGCCGGACCCGCGTGGTCGTAAATCTGTCCAGCATGGTGCCTTACGAGACCCGTGTGGTGGGTAGCAGTGTTTTTGTCAGGATAGGCAGCAATGCAAGTGCTGGCTCCCAAGTGGCGTTCTCCGGTGGTACCCAGGCTTCCCGACCTGCAACCAGCTCACGAGTCGCTACATCAGGACGCGGCATTTCAGATATCGATTTCCGACGTGGTGAGGACGGTGCTGGACGCCTTCTGATTACCCTGACTGATCCAGGTACCGTGATTGACCTGCGTGAGCAGGGCGACCAGGTCATCGTTGAACTGGCCGATATCAATCTTCCGAAAGAATTAATTCGCAGAATGGACGTAGTGGATTTTGCCACTCCGGTGACCACAGTTGACGCAATTTCCGTGGGCGGTGGCGCACGTCTGATCATTAATGCCTCTGGTGATTATGAACAGATGGCTTACCAGTCCGATAACCTGTTCTCTGTAGAGATTCGGGAAAAGGCCGCTCAGAAGGAAAGTGCCGATCCGTTTGGACAGGATAAGACCTACGTTGGTGATCGCCTGACACTGAACTTCCAGGACATCGAAGTGCGTGCCGTACTGCAGCTGCTGGCTGATATGAGCGGCTTGAACATCGTCGTCAGTGACACCGTCCAGGGCAACGTGACCCTGCGCTTGCAGAATGTTCCCTGGGACCAGGCTCTGGATATCGTCATGCAGACCAAGGGCCTGGACATGCGTCGCAACGACAACGTCGTGATTGTCGCCCCGGCTGATGAATTGGCAGCTCGCGAGCGCGCTGCCTTGGAAAACCTTAAGGACATGGATGAGCTGGTGCCCCTGAGGTCAGAATTCATCCAGGTGAACTATGCAAAGGCCACCGACATTGCCGAGTTGATTCGCGGTGGTGAGGGTGGTGCCCTGTTGTCCGAACGCGGAAGCATCGCGGTGGATGAGCGCACCAACACCCTGCTGGCCCAAGATACTTCGGAACGGCTGATGGAAATCCGCCGCCTGGTCGAGGTGCTGGATATCCCTGTTAAACAGGTACTGATCGAATCGCGCATCGTGATTGTCAGTGATGACTTTTCCCGTGAGCTTGGCGCACAGCTGGGTCTGACCCGGTACGAGAGGGATTCCAATAATCGCTTGTGGACCACCTCCGGTTCATCGGCGGCAACCGACACGATGATCGCCAGTGAAATGGATAATCGTGCCAACGGCATTTCTAATGGCGCGATTGAAGTCCCGGTGGGGGACTCGCGTTTCGACCGTTACAACGTGAACCTGCCTC
>JBFFTZ010000214.1:0-5071 GCA_041571575.1 Gammaproteobacteria bacterium
AATGGACGTGAGCAATGACACCCAGACTATTGAATTCGACAAACACTGGGTGCGACATGTCAAAAGCGCGCTGATGGAAAACCGTTTCAGCCTGGTGCACCAGCCCATTGCCAGTCTCACCGACGAAGTACACGACATGTACGACGTCATGCTCAGAATGACCGATGACAAGGGCAACGAGGTTCTGCCCTCGAACTTCCTTCCCGCCGCGGAGCGCAATGGCCTGATCAAACCGATTGACCGATGGGTCGTCGGCGCAGCGCTGCAGTTCTGCGCGACCAGAAAAGCCTCACGTGTCTTTGCCCGAATTTCAGCAGAATCGGTAATCGATGAGACGCTGCCCAAGTGGATCGGAGAAAAACTGAAAGCTGCTCGGCTTGGACCAGGCGCCCTGTGCATCCAGGTAGATGAGGGCGTGGCAAGGAAACATCTCAAGCAAACCCTGGAGCTGGCCACCCAACTGGGAGAGTTCGGCGTGTATTTTGCCCTCGAACATTTTGGCACCGCGAATGACTCCATCCGCTTGCTAAAGCACCTGCGGGCGGATTACGCGAAAATCGATGGCTCACTCATGCAGGGCCTGGCCAACAATGAAGCCAATCAGAACCGGGTGACGGAACTGGCTCAGGCGCTGAAAGAAAAAGATATCCACAGCATCGCGGAGCGTGTGGAAGACGCCAACACCATGGCCGTGCTGTGGCAGTCCGGTGTCCAGTACATGCAGGGCTATTACGTCCAGGAACCCGAGGTTATCCTGGGCACCAGCACCTTGTAAGGCCGTCCTTACTCGACGGCCAGCTTGTCCACCTTGCGATACCCGCGTGGCAACAACGAGCCACGTTTGCCGCGACTCCCCTCGTATTGCTCAAGCTCGTGGTAGCCCAGGCGCATGTGCCGCTGTCCGCTGTACACAACCAGCTTGTTCTCGGGACCAATCACCGCCACCGACACCACTCGTTCCTGTCCGGACTTGAGCCTCTTGGCAGGGATATTGATGATCTTGTTGCCCTTGCCACGACTGAGCTGGGGCAACTCGGCCATGGGGAAGGTCAACAGGTAACCTTCACTGGTCGCCGCCACCACCCAGTTGCCCTCGCCCGCCGGTACCCTGGCAGACGGAAGCACCGAACTGCCAGCGGGTGGCTTGAGGACCACTTTGCCGGCCCGATTGCGGGACAGCAGGTCTGCGTACTTCACGATAAATCCGTACCCGTAATCACTGGCCATAAGCCACAACTCATCCGGGTCGCCGATCAACACGCCGGCGAACGAGGCGCCATCCGGTGAATTAAACCTGCCCGACAGGGGTTCGCCCTGGCTGCGTGCCGACGGCAAAGTGTGAGCCTGCAGGGAATACGTTCTGCCAGTGCTGTCCAGGAACACCACCTGCTGATTACTGCGACCCTTGCTGGCCTCCAGGAATTCATCTCCCGACTTGTAGGTCAGGCTGGCAGGATCGATCTCGTGACCCTTGCCGCCCCTGGCCCAGCCGCGCTTGGACAGGATCACGGTCACCGGCTCGCTGGAGATCAACTGGTTCTCATCAATAGCCTGGGCCGCGGGCCTCTCGATTATACGGGTCCGCCTGTCGTCGCCGTATTTCTCCATATCCTCCGCGATTTCCTTGCGGATGAGCGTTTTCAGCCTGGCCGCGCTACCCAGTATCTTCTGCAGCGCATCGCGCTCTTCAGCCAGTTCACCCTGCTCGCCCTTGATACGTATTTCCTCGAGCTTGGCCAGGTGGCGCAATTTCAACTCGAGGATGGCTTCCGCCTGGATGTCGCTGAGTCCAAAGCGCTCCATCAACACTGGCTTGGGCTTGTCCTCGGCACGGATGATGGCGATTACTTCATCAATGTTCAGGAAGGCGATCAACAGGCCGTCCAGGATGTGCAGGCGTTGCTCAACCTTGTCCAGGCGGTACTGCAGTCGACGGGTGACAGTCGTGGTGCGGAACTTGATCCAGTCCCCAAGCAGGCGCTTGAGGTTATGCACCTTGGGCAGACCGTCAAGGCCAATAATATTCAGGTTTACCCGGTAACTGCGCTCCAGGTCGGTGGTGGCAAACAAATGCGCCATCAAGGCATCCACGTCCACCCGGTTTGAGCGGGGCGACACCACCAGGCGTGTCGGATTCTCGTGATCGGACTCGTCACGCAGGTCTTCCACCATGGGCAGCTTCTTTGCCCGCATCTGGTTGGCGATCTGCTCGAGTATCTTGCTCCCGGAAACCTGGTAGGGCAGCTCGTTGATCACCAGGTCACCATCTTCTTTTTTCCAGGTTGCCCGCATCCGCAGTGTGCCGCCACCGTTGATATATATCTGGCGTATTTCGGACAGGGGCGTAACGATCTCTCCGCCGGTGGGGAAATCAGGGCCCTGGATGAGTTCGCACAGGTCTTCTATCGAGGCCGAAGGCTTCTCCAGCAAGTGAATGCAGGCCGCCGCGACCTCGCGTAAATTGTGTGGCGGCACGTCCGTGGACATACCCACCGCGATACCGGTCACTCCGTTTAGCAACAGGTTTGGCAAGCGCGCCGGCAACATGATCGGCTCTTCCATGGTGCCATCAAAGTTGGGCGCCCAATCCACGGTTCCCTGGCCCAGTTCCGATAGCAGCACCGCCGCATAGGGATGCAACTTGGCCTCGGTGTAACGCATGGCCGCAAAGCTCTTCGGGTCGTCTGTAGAACCCCAGTTCCCCTGGCCTTCAATAATTGGATAGCGGTAAGTAAAAGGCTGGGCCATGTGGACCATGGCCTCGTAACAGGCGGAGTCGCCATGGGGGTGAAACTTGCCGATCACATCACCCACGGTACGAGCTGATTTCTTGGGCTTGGACGTTGCCGCCAGTCCCAGCTGACTCATGGCGTAGATAATCCTGCGCTGCACGGGCTTGAGACCGTCACCGATGTGCGGTAGCGCCCTGTCAAGGATCACGTACATCGAATAATCGAGGTAGGCCTTCTCGGTGAACGTCTTGAGCGGTTGTTGCTCAACACCCTCGAAATTCAGTTCCTGATTTTCCATGGTTTTCAACTCTCTGAGGTCACCCGTGCTTACTGGCCGGGCCCTGGGAATTCCAATGAGCGGTTTACCAGCCTATATCGAGGCCAGGTTGCCCTTTTCCTCCAGCCACGCCCGTCGATCCGTCGCCCGTTTCTTGGCCAGGAGCATGTCCAGCAATTGCTCCGTCTTGTCTGAACCGGAGATGGTCAACTGCACCAGGCGCCGGGTATCCGCCGCCATGGTGGTTTCACGCAACTGCCCGGGGTTCATTTCACCCAGGCCTTTGAATCGGGTCACGCTTACCTTGCCACGCAGCTTCTCTGCCTGAATACGGTCAAGAATCCCAAGGCGTTCCGAGTCATCCAGGGCGTAGAAAACCTGCTGCCCCACGTCCACCCGGAACAGCGGTGGCATGGCGATGTATACATGCCCCGCTTCCACCAGGGGGCGGAAATGACGCAAGAAAAGTGCGCACAACAATGTCGCAATATGCAGGCCATCGGAATCGGCGTCAGCCAACACGCAGACCTTGTGATAACGCAGCGCGGAAATATCCGGATTGCCCGGGTCAACACCCAGGGCTACCGCGATGTCGTGAACTTCCTGGGACGCCAGCACCTGCTGGGAATCCACTTCCCAGGTATTGAGGATTTTTCCACGCAGGGGCATCACCGCCTGGGTTTCACGGTCCCTGGCCTGCTTGGCCGAACCGCCTGCGGAGTCACCCTCCACCAGGAATAATTCGGACAGTTCCGGCTGCTGACTGGTGCAATCGGCCAGCTTGCCCGGCAGGGCCGGACCCTGGACCACCCGCTTGCGAACCACCTTCTTGCTGGCCTTCAAGCGGGTCTGGGCATTGGCGATGGCCAGTTGGGCGATTTTCTCACCGGTATCCGGATGCTGATTCAGCCACAGGGCAAAGGCATCTTTCACCGCACCCATCACAAAGGCCGCACACTCCCGGGTGGACAGGCGTTCCTTGGTCTGCCCGGAGAACTGGGGATCGCTGACCTTGACCGACAGCACATAATTCACTCTGTCCCAGACATCTTCAGGGGCCAGGCGCAAACCTCGGGGCAACAGGTTACGGAAGTCGCAGAACTCTCTCAGGGCCTCGGTCAATCCGCTACGCAAACCGTTTACGTGGGTACCACCCTGGGCAGTGGGAATCAGGTTCACATAGCTTTCGCAAACCGCCCTTTCACCGCCGGTAATCCAGACCAGCGACCAGTCCGCTGCTTCTCTTGCACCGGTCAGACAGCCGCTAAAGGGCTCCTCGGGCAGGAATTCGGCCTTCTCCAGGGATTCAAGCAGGTACTCGTCCAGCCCTCCCTGGTACAGCCATTCGTCTTTCTCGTCGGTCTTTTCGTTACTGAATGTCACTTTCAGCCCGGGGCACAATACCGCCTTGGCTTTCAGGGTGTGACGCAACTGGGGCACAGAAAACTTTTCGCTGTCGAAATATTTCGGATCTGGCCAGAATCGGATGGTGGTGCCGGTATTGGCCTTGCCAACCTTTCCGACCACGTCCAGCTCACCGGATTTCTCTCCACCCCGGAAGCTCATGTTGTACTCGGCGCCACCGCGACGAATCCAGACTTCCAAATTTTTCGACAGGGCATTCACCACCGATACGCCCACACCATGCAAACCGCCCGAGAACTCATAATTGCCCTCGGAGAATTTGCCTCCTGCATGCAGCCGGGTAAGGATCAGTTCCACACCGGGAATTTTTTCATCCGGGTGAATATCTACCGGCATGCCGCGACCGTCATCGCTGACCTGCAGGGAGCCATCCTTGAAAAGCACCACGTCGATGCGCTTGCAGTGTCCCACGAGAGCCTCATCGACGCTGTTGTCGACGACCTCATGGGCAAGGTGATTCGGCCGGCTTGTATCGGTGTACATGCCGGGGCGGCGCCTCACCGGATCAAGTCCGCTAAGTACCTCAATGTCGGAGGCGTTGTAGTCTCGACTCATGTTCCATTCATTCTGGGGTTAACAAGATGGGCGGATTCTAACCCACTTTGGGCCGCCCATGGCGACCTTCGTTTGCCACCAA
>JBFFTZ010000215.1:0-5064 GCA_041571575.1 Gammaproteobacteria bacterium
GCGGCGGATATTTCGATGGCGTTCACAGGCCTGCGGGCTTCGTGAATGGTGGCGAAAAAATGTGGTTCTGGATTCTCTTCTGGGGAAGCGTGGCCATGGTTGGCTCAGGAGTCTTCCTGCTGTTCCCCAACCTGGACTGGACCCGGGAAACCATGCAGCTGGCAAATATCATTCACGGCATCAGCAGCCTGGCATTAATCGCCGGCAGCATCGGCCATATCTACCTTGGCACCATCGGCAACGAGGGGACCCTGGAAGGCATGATCACCGGTGAAGTCGACGAGGCCTGGGCAAAGCAACACCATGGCCTGTGGCTTGACGAGGTGAAAGGTGAAGTGCCTGACGTTTCCGGCGGGGCAGCTAGACCCTCTCCTGCAGCACCCGAGAAATAAGGCGCCCTGGAGGCGGCAAAATGAAAAGGGGCGCTAAGCGCCCCTTTTTTTTCGTTGGAATCTCTACTCAACCAGGGTGAACGTCAGGCTTCCGCGAGGGCTTCAACCTTGCAGGCGCAGTATTTAAACTCCGGTATCTTTCCGTAGGGATCCAGCACCGGATTGGTCAGCTTATTGACCGCCGCCTCGGCATAACAGAAGGCAATAAACACCGACCCGTCCGGCACCGCGTTATCACAGCGTGCCTTGAGCTCAATTTCTCCCCTGCGCGTAATCACCCGAATCAGCCCGCCAGGCTCCACGCCCAGAGCCTGCAACTGCCTGGCTGACAGGCTGGCCACCGCTTCCGGTTCCAGTTCGTCCAGCACCGCCGTTCTGCGTGTCATGGTTCCGGTATGCCAATGCTCCAGTTGCCGCCCTGTTGTCAGCACCAGGGGATACTCCGCATCGGGAACCTCGGCCGGTGAGGTGGGAGCGGCCGGCACCAGCAGTGCCCGGCCACCCTCCCGGGGAAACCCGTCTCCGAAAACAATATCCGTTCCCGGCTGATCTTCCGCCGGGCAGGGATAGGTCACAAATCCTTCTTTTTCCAGCCTGTCCCAGGATATGTGTGCAAGCGACGGCATCAAGGAGCCCATCTCGGCAAAGACGTCTCTTGGGTGAGCGTAATTCCAGTCCAGCCCCAGTCCCCGGGCAAGCTCCTGAAGTATCCACCAGTCCTGCTTCGCCTCGCCTGGAGGGTCCAGCGCAGGCCTGCCCAGCTGCACTTGCCGATTGGTGTTGGTGACCGTCCCCTCTTTTTCGGGCCAGGCCGAAGCCGGCAACACGACATCCGCATGGAAGGCGGTTTCCGTCATAAACAAGTCCTGGACAACCAGGTGCTCCAGATTGGCCAGGGCTCGCCGCGCATGCTGAACGTCCGGGTCAGACATGGCCGGATTCTCACCCATGATGTACATGCCGCGTATCTCGCCGGCATGGATGGCTCCCATTATTTCTACCACGGTCAGACCACGCTGGGGATCCAGGCTGGTCCCCCAGGCGTCTTCAAACCTGGCGCGGGGATCATCGCCGTCTACCGCCTGGTAGTCCGGAAAAAACATCGGAATCAGGCCCGCATCCGAGGCGCCCTGCACGTTGTTCTGTCCACGCAGCGGGTGCAACCCTGTGCCCGGACGACCGATATGGCCGGTGATGCTGGCCAGGGCAATCAGGCACCTGGCGTTGTCGGTTCCGTGACTGTGCTGGGACACACCCATACCCCAGAAAATGATGCCCGCGCCCGCACCGGCATAGCAGCGCGCCACTTCCCGCAATCGCTCTGCCTCAATGCCGCAGATTGGCGCCATGGCCTCGGGGGTAAATTCCTGCACCCGCTGGCGCAGATTTTCAAACCCTTCCGTGTGCCTGGCAACGTAATCTCCGTCCCAAAGGTTCTCGCTGATAATGACGTTAATTAGGGCGTTCAGCATGGCCACATCCGAGCCGGGGGTGAACTGCAGCATATGGGTCGCGTGACGCTTCAGGGCCGTACCACGGGGGTCCATGACAATCAGCTTCGCACCGGCTTTTACTGCCTGCTTGAAGTAGGTCGCCGCTACCGGGTGATTCTCGGTAGGGTTGGCGCCGATCACAATAATCACGTCGGCCTCGGCCACGGCAGTGAATGGGGCCGTTACCGCGCCCGAGCCGATGCCCTCGAGTAATGCGGCCACCGACGAGGCGTGACACAGGCGGGTGCAGTGATCCACGTTATTGCTGCCGAAGCCGGTACGCACCAGTTTCTGAAACAGGAATGCTTCCTCGTTAGAACCCTTGGCGGACCCAAAGCCCGCAAGTGCCCTACCCCCGTGCTGGTCCCGGATACCCGCCAAGCCACCGGCCGCCCTGCGCAAGGCCTCTTCCCAGCTGGCCTCGCGGAAATGGCTGAGGGGATTCGCCGGGTCGACATGCCCTGCCGCGTCCTTGGGCGCATCCTCTCGACGGATAAGCGGGCGGGTCAGCCGATGGGGGTGACGCAGGTAATCCAGTCCAAATCGGCCTTTGACACACAAGCGCTCCTGGTTGGCAGGTCCATCACGCCCCTGCACCGCCACGATATGATCATCTGCCACCTGGTAGGTGACCTGGCAGCCCACACCACAGTAGGGACATATGCTATCCACATTTTTCAATTTCGGTGCGCACGCCCTGCCCTGTTCGTCCACCAGGGATTTTTCCACCAGCGCCCCGGTCGGGCAGGCCTGGACACACTCGCCGCAGGCCACGCAGGTGCTGTTCCCCATGGGATCGTCAAAATCAAAAACGATCTTGCTGCCGTGTCCGCGGCCGGCCATGCCGATCACGTCATTCACCTGGACTTCGCGACAGGCCCTGACACACAGGTTGCAGTGAATACATGAATCCAGGAAAACGCCCATGGCCGCATGGCTTTGATCTGGCGGCACCACGCGCCGGGAAGTGAAGCGGCTGGCAGCCAATCCAACCTGGTCACTCCATTGCCAGAATTCCGACTCGGGATCGTGAGCCTGTTCACGCTCGGGCTGGTCGGCCAGCAATAATTCGAATACGAGTTTCCGGGCATCGCTGGCCCGATCCGTCTGGGTGTGAACCTTCATGTCCGGAGTCGGCTGTCGAACGCACGATGCTGCCAACACCCGCTCGCCCTCAATCTCGACCATACATGCCCGGCAGTTTCCGTCTGATCGATAGCCAGGACGACCGCTGTGGCACAAATGAGGAATGGGGGTGCCCAGGCGCCTGGCAACGTCCCAGATGCTCTCCCCTTCTCCGGCCTGGACATGCGCACCATCGAGATAAAATCTGATTGGACCCTGGCTCATGATTCAAACTCTTCAGGGAAATAACGCAAGGTACACAGCAACGGGTTCGGTGCAGCCTGTCCCAGGCCGCAAATCGATGCATCCGCCATGACCACGGCCAGCTCTTCAAGTAACTGACGGTTCCATTGCTTCTCCTGCATCAAGGCAACCGCCTTTTCGGTTCCCACCCGGCAGGGCGTGCACTGACCGCAGCTCTCGTGTTCAAAAAATCGCATCAGGTTCAGGGCAATGCCTCGCAGGTCATCCTGGTCACTGATAATGACGACCGCGTGGGATCCAACAAAGCAGTCCTCGGCTGCCAGGGAGCCAAAATCCAGTGGCAGGTCCGCCTTGGACTCCGGGAGAATGCCTCCCGAGGCGCCACCGGGCAGATATGCCCTGAATCGGTGGCCAGGCAACATGCCCTCACAATATTCATCTATCAACTGTCTGGCAGTGATACCTGCCGGCGCCAGCTTCACACCCGGACTATTCACCCGACCGGACACCGAATAACTGCGCAGTCCCTTGGCGCCGTTGCGACCATGACCGGCAAACCATTCGGGCCCACGCTCAACGATATCCCTTACCCAGTGGAGGGTTTCCACGTTATTCACCAGGGTCGGGCAATCGAAAAGGCCGCGTTCCGCCACATAGGGAGGTCGGTGCCGGGGAAGTGCGCGCTTGCCCTCGATGGATTCAAGCATGGCGGATTCTTCGCCGCAGATATAGGCGCCAGCGCCCCGACGTAATTCCACCTTCACATGAGGAGACAATCCGGCCTCTTGCAAGGCCGCTATCTCTGCCAGGAGGATTTTCCTGATCGCCGGGTACTCATCCCGCAGGTAGATGTACAACGTGTCAGCCTGGACCACCCACGCGGCAATCAGCGCCCCTTCCAGCATCCGGTGGGGGTCCCTCTCCAGGTGGAAGCGATCCTTGAAGGTGCCAGGTTCGCCTTCATCCGCATTCACCGCCACATACCTGGGGCCCGGATAACTTCGCACAACCTCCCACTTGGTGCCGGTGGGGAATCCTGCTCCGCCCAGCCCCCGCAAAGAAGCATGCTTGAGTGCTTGAATAATTTCCCCGGGAACGCGTTCCCCGGCAAGGCATTGGCCGAGCAGTTGATAACCGCCCTGCTCCCGATAACTTTCGAACCCGATGTATGTCGGAATCTTCGGGGCGAGTTGGCGCTGCTCGACCGCATCAGTCACGTGTTGAACACTGGCATGATCGATATGGCGCTGGTTGGCCGCGACCACGGGCGCCGTATCACAACGGCCCATGCAGGGAGCACGCAGCACCCGAACCCGACCGGCAAAGCTTGTCTCCAGCTGTGTCGCCAGCCTGGTGGCCCCGGCCATTTCACAACCGGGACTGTCACACACCCTCAGGGTAATGGCCGGAGGCGGCGACTGGCCTTCTTTCACGACATTGAAGTGAGCATAGAACGTGGCCACTTCATACACTTCGGCCTGGGCGAGCTTCATGCGCTCCGCCAGGGCCGCCAGGTGCGCAGCCGAAAGATAACCGTAGTGGTCATGAATAACGTGCAGGTATTCGATCAGCAAGTCCCGGCGTGGCGGCTCCGAACCTAGCAGCCTGTCCAGCTCTTCCCGGGGGCCCGCTTGAACCTGGCGCCCTCGGGGTGCCACCCGGGTCTTCTTTTTGCTGCTGCCAGGATGTCCACGGTTGGCACCACGGGTCTCTCGAACAGTCATCTTACTTTCCCTTTGACACGATTCATGTCGTCTCCGCGCTTACCGCAACCTGGAGTTCTGGCAGCGGAGCACAGGTCGCGCGAGTTTACTTGGCGGACATACGGGGCCTAGTCCCGGGACAGGCCA
>JBFFTZ010000216.1:0-5056 GCA_041571575.1 Gammaproteobacteria bacterium
GAGCAAATCGAGACACTGGAGGTCGAGGGCCGCTGGCAAGCAATCGCCCGCGGTTCCCTGCGAGAAAATCTGTATAGCCTGCAGCGACAACTCACTGCGCAACTGCTAACCCGCCGCAGCAAGGCCTCTCCCCAGGAATTGGTGGACCGCTGGCTGAGCAGCGTCTCGGACCAGGTATCCCACCTGCAAAAACTGGTCGCGGAAATGCGTTCAAGCGGCAGCATGGACTTCCCCACCCTGTCAGTCGCCCTGCAGGAGATCAGGAAATTGACCCAACAGGGTTAATGCGGGAAACCACAATGGCAGCCCGGCTCAGGCCGGGTATGCTCTAACTTGGTGCTACTGACGGAGCCCAACGGATAACTAAAGGTATAAAATGGCTGGCAAACTAGTACTTTTGAGACACGGACAGAGCGTCTGGAACCTGGAAAACCTGTTTACAGGCTGGCACGACGTGGAACTGACCGACCAGGGCAAGGCCGAGGCAGCTCTTGCGGCCAAGCAGCTTCTGGATGAGGACTTCCATTTCGACCTCGCGTTCACATCCGTGCTCAAACGCGCCATTCGAACCTTGTGGATCGTGATGGACAACACCAATCGCATGTGGGTGCCGGTCGAACGCAGCTGGCTGCTAAACGAGCGCCACTACGGTGCCCTGCAGGGCCTGGACAAGGCTGAAACGGTGGCCAAGCATGGTGCCGATCAAGTACAAATCTGGCGCCGCAGCTACGATGTTCCTCCGCCCGCGGTGGAGTGGGATGACCCGGAACACCCGCGGTTTGACGAACGTTACGCAACGCTGGATCCGAAAATTCTACCTACGACCGAATCGCTCAAAACCACCCTTGACCGGGTTCTTCCCTACTGGGAAGAACGCATCGCCCCGCAACTCAAGGATGGCAAAAACGTTCTCATCGTGGCTCATGGCAACAGTCTGCGAGCGCTCGTAAAAAAGCTGGATGGCATTTCAGACGAAGACATCACCGGCCTGAACATCCCCACTGGCGTACCCTTGCTTTACGAGCTTGATAACTCACTAAAACCAATCAGCAGCCGATTCCTTGGCGACCCCGACGCAGTCAAGGCGGCACAGGATGCAGTCGCCCGACAGACCAGCGGGAAATGACGCAGCTACGCAAGATATAAAGGAGTACGCCGTGACCAAATATGAACACATTCGAGAGAATTTGCTGGCACGGCGCGCCGAATTAATGAGCCGACTGGAACAGATTACCTCGGACGTTCGTCATGAGGAAGAGCCGTTAAGCGCGGACTTTGCTGAGCAGGCAACTGAACGAGAAAACGAGGAAGTCATGGATGCCCTTGGCTCCCAGGCCCGACTGGAACTTCAGCTTATTTCCGGTGCGCTTCGTCGCATCGAAGCGGATGAATTCGGTGAATGTGCAGAATGCGGGGAGCTGATTGCCGAGCAGCGACTGGAGGCCCTGCCTTTTGCCGAGACCTGCATTAACTGCGCCGCTACTGCCGAGAAAAACCTCTCAAACTCAGTGCCTAGGAAGTCAGCACCACCCCACTAGCCACCGGCGTTGGCAGGTGCAGAATACGCACCGGATCAGGGCAAATTTGTCGCCAGAACGGCAGTTCAGCCGGTGCACATACACCAACGAAATTCTTGGTCTCCCCCAGTAAATCCAGGATAACCTGCACATGCAGGTGGGGTGGCCAATGACCGTTTTCCTGCTCGTCTCCTATCTGGGCGAACACCTCACCCGCCTTGATCTTTTGCCCAGGACTCAGTGAGTCCAGGGCACCCATACTCAGGTGTCCATACAGGGTGAAAAAACTTCTCGGGGAACCGGACAAATCGTGGCGCAGTATCACCGTAGGCCCATAGTCAAGGTGCTCGTCATTCAAAGCGACCACTATCACCACGGCATCAAAAGGCGCGTGAACCGGGGTGCCTGCCGGGACGAACACGTCCACACCAAGATGTGTGGACCGAGGCTGGCCTTCTCCGAGGAACTGGGGACTGGAATAACAACCCCTGTCTTCCGCATAGCGCCCAAGTGCGGCGCCTGCGCCGTATTCGGCAATCAAACGATTGACACCTTCACTTGCCCCGGCCTCCGTCAGGTCCAGTGCGCCGAGCCGGGTGGCCCTCGCAGAAAAATCCAGCTCGATCACCCGGGAGTCGCTGGCCAGGCATTCCATGACCGGCTCGGGCCTCGCGTTCTCAAGCAGCCAATGTGACAGCGCCAGGGCTCCATCAACGGCCTCTTCCTGCCTGTGGAAGCGATTCCACGCCAAATCCAGAGGCGTATCGTTATTGCTCATGGTCTTCGGTCCCCGCTCACTGAATCAGCTTGACCTTGGTTCATTCCACACCCTGATCAAACCTTCCTGGGCCACTGAGGCAACCAGGACTCCATCCTGGGTATAGACACTCCCCCGGGAAAGCCCCCTGGCACCTACCGCCACAGGACTGTCACAGTCATACAATAACCATTGATCCATACGGAAAGGCCGGTGCAACCACATGGCGTGGTCCAGGCTGGCCATTTGCACGTTACCCTGCATGAACGCCAGGCCGTGAGGCAATGTTGACGTAGTGAGTAAATCGAAATCCGACACGTATGCCATCAGGCCCAGGTGCAGATTTGGATCATCCGGCAGTTTGTCCACCGCCTTGAACCAGATTTGTTTGCGCGGCTCACGCTTCTGCGGCGCCAGGTAATCGATCGGCTGCACCGGCCGGAAGCTGAACGGCTTGCGACTCCAAAGATAACGCCTGAGTTTTTCCGGCAGGTGTTCCTTTTCTCCTGCAGCATAGGTCTCGATATCCTGCAGGCCCTCGGGACCCGGCACATCAGGCATCGTACTTTGATGCTCAACGCCGGCTTCCGGCACCTGGAAAGATGCTGCCATGGTGAAAATCGGACGACCGTGCTGAATCGCTACCACCCGGCGGGAAGAAAAACTGCGGCCGTCCCGGTTACGCTCGACCTCGTAGACGATGGGTGCATTGAAATCACCGGAGCGCAGGAAATACGCATGCAGTGAATGCGGGATTCGCTCCTCCACCGTGGTGCAGGCGGCGATCAGCGCCTGGCCAAGCACCTGACCACCGAAAACCCGGGCACTGCCAATTTCCCTGCTCTCGCCCCTGAACAAGTTGGCCTCGAGCCGATCCAGGTCCAGGTGATCAATCAATTCTTGCAATAGTGCGTTCAAAACTCGTTTCCCGGGGTTGGCATAGCTGCGCCATTGTCGCCCCTGGGAACCTCCACGGCAATCAGCGGGCCTGCATCCAGCTGGCGATGCGCAACGAAAACACTCATCAAGTAATGAACTGATTCACCAGTTTCAGCTCTAACACAGAATATTCCAACGGGATGGCAGCATGCTGATCAAGAAAAAGCCGGACATACTCTCCTCTGAGATTACCGATAGCCGACTGTATTTCGGACGCCGGCGTTTTATGCGCGAGGCCGCAACATTGGCACTCGCATCCAGCCTTCCAACCCGCTTGCTGGCGGACAAGCCGGCGTGGCTGAACAACATCAGCCCAAGCGACTTCAGCACCAGTGAACAACCCAACAGCTACTCGGACATCACGACATACAACAACTATTACGAATTCGGCACGGGCAAAGACCAGCCCCAGCACCAGGCCAGGAATTTCAGTCCCTGGCCCTGGCAGCTGAAAATATCCGGTGAGGCCGAGAAAACCGGCACGTACAACCTGGAAGACATCCTGGCGGGACGCGCCATGGAAGAACGCATCTATCGGCTACGCTGTGTCGAAGCCTGGTCCATGGTCATTCCATGGGTGGGCTTTCCCCTGGGTGAACTGCTGAAAGAATTCCTGCCCACTTCCCGGGCAAAGTTCGTCGAATTCGTAACCCTGCACGATCCTTCGCGCATGCCCGGCCAGAAGACCCGGGTCCTGCAATGGCCGTACAGGGAAGGCCTGCGCATCGACGAGGCCATGCATCCGCTTACCATCCTGGCCACCGGACTGTACGGAGAAGAACTGCCCAATCAAAACGGCGCGCCACTACGACTCGTCATCCCGTGGAAGTACGGTTTCAAGAGCATCAAGGCCATAACCGAAATCCGCTTCAGAGAAACCGCGCCGAATAACAGCTGGAGGCAATCACAACCGGGCGAGTACGGCTTTTACGCCAATGTGAATCCAGAGGTAGACCACCCGCGCTGGAGCCAGGCCAGGGAACGGCGGATAGGCGCCGGGATTTTTGCGCCCAAGCAAGAAACCCTGATGTTCAACGGTTATGCCGACCAGGTCGCCTCACTGTATGCGGGCATGGATCTAAAGCGTAATTTCTGAGGATGTGGCTTAAACCCGTCAACACCCTGCTGCTCAGGCGTAGATTGATCAAGCCCCTGGTATTCGCACTGTGCAGCATGCCGTTTGTCCAGCTCGCACTGGGCGCCTTCGGTGTGCAGGGCTTCAGCCTGGGCGCCAACCCGGTGGAGATGTTGCTGCACAGTTGCGGAAAGTGGGGGCTGAACCTGCTCCTGATCACCTTGTGCGTCACCCCCCTGGCGCACATCAGCGGCTGGAGGGCCTTGTTCGCCTACCGGAGAATGCTGGGGCTGTTTGCATTCTTCTATGCCTGCATGCATCTGACCGTCTACCTGGTACTGGACCAGTCACTGCTGTGGTCAGCGGTAGTTGAAGACGTGCTGGAACGGCCCTACATCACCCTGGGGTTCAGTGCCTGGCTAATGCTGCTGCCGCTGGCCTTAACCTCAACAAGGGGAATGATCAGGCGATTGGGACAACGCTGGACCCAGCTGCACCGGTTGATATATCCGGCCAGCATACTGGTGACCTGGCATTTTTACTGGCAGGTAAAGCAGGACGTGCGCGAACCCCTGTATTACATTGCTGCGCTGGCCTTGCTGCTGGGCTGGCGTCTTTATCGGCAGCGTATAAGAGCTAGAAGTCGCGCTTGACCACGTATCGAGAAAGCCAGCGCAGACCCTCTGCAGACTCTCCCTGGCGATCCAACACGCTCAGCGCGCGCTGGTACAGTTCCTCGCAACGATCCTTGGCCTTGTCCAGCCCGAA
>JBFFTZ010000217.1:0-5008 GCA_041571575.1 Gammaproteobacteria bacterium
CACCCTGGCCCCGGTCGCCACGGTACTTGGCCTGGCATTCCAGTTGCACGATCCCGATCAACTGCTAGGAGAGCAGGAAGACCTGGGGATCACCGCCGCGCTGATTCCCACGAATCTGCCGGGCATCACAATCGGTCGCAGACACTTCCCCCTTAATGTTCCGTTCCAGAATGGCCCCACCCAGGGCAAGGATGTCTTTGTACCCCTGGACGCGATTATTGGCGGCCCGGCGATGGCCGGCGAAGGCTGGCGCATGCTGGTGGAATGCCTGTCCGTGGGACGCAGCATCTCCCTGCCCGGCAACTCCACGGGCGGCGCGAAGGCCGCCTTGCACGCCACCGGGGCCTATGCCCGTATCCGGCAACAATTTGGTATGCCCATCGGAAGGTTTGAAGGTATCGGCGAAGCACTTTCACGTATCGCCGGCTTCACTTACATCATGGATGCCAGCCGCAGTGTCACGGCAGGAGCAATCGACCAGGGCGCCAGGCCCTCGGTACCCTCGGCAATACTGAAGTACCACAGCACGGAGATGGGCCGGAAAGTGGCCAACGACGCCATGGATATTCATGGTGGCAAAAGCATTTGCCTGGGCCCGAAGAACTACCTGGCCCGCGGTTACCAGTCTGTACCTATCGCGATCACGGTAGAGGGAGCAAACATCCTCACCCGCAGCCTGATCATCTTTGGCCAGGGCGCAGTGCGCTGCCATCCCTATGTGCTCAAGGAAATGGAGGCAGCCCGGGAGAGCGATACCGAAATGGCGGTGCGCGCCTTTGACGAGGCAATATTCGGCCACATCGGATATGCCGCCAGCAATGCGGCGCGGGCCTTTGTTATGGCCATGACTAACGCACGATACTCGGATGTCCCGAATCACGGCCCGACGCGTCGCTACTATCAGCACATCACCCGCTACAGTGCCGCATTCGCACTGGTTACCGATGCCGCCATGCTGACCCTGGGCGGGGACTTGAAAAAGCGTGAGTCCATTTCTGCCCGCCTGGGTGATGTATTGAGCGCTACCTACCTGGCCTCATGCGTGCTCAAGCACTTCGAGAACCAGGGTCGTCCGCTGGAAGATCTGCCGATTGTTGAGTGGTCCTGCCGTCATCTTCTTTATTTCGCCCAGGAACAGTTGCACGGACTATTGCGTAACCTCCCCAACCGAAAGGTTGCAGCGGTCTTGAGGATGCTGGTGTTCCCGAGGGGACGCATGTATGCAGCCCCCTCTGACAGGCTGAGTAACAAAGTGGTCAACCTGGTGCTGGAAAACACCGAAAGCCGGGCCCGCTTGTGCAACGGAATATATTCCTCGCCTGTGGAGAGCAACCCGCTGCACCAGCTGCAAAAGGCAATGGAACTGGCCGTCCTGGTGGAACCGATCGAAAAGAGCCTGCGAGGAAACTTGCAAGAAGAAGCAACGCCCGGCGAGACAGTCGAAGCACGTATCCAGCGACTGCAGGATCTTGACCTGATCTCTAGAGAACAGGCAGACCTGATGAATACATACTGGGATCTGCTGGAACCGATAATCGCGGTGGATGATTTTGATTCGACAGAGATTGCTGCGGAACCGCTGGCCAAGAAGCCTGCCCGAAAGGCGCCGGCTAAAAAGGCCGCCGCAAAAAAGACTGCGGCCAAAGCCAAGGCGGCATCGGTAAAGAAAGCCGGCAGCGAGAAAGATCTGCAGACTGAAACCGACGAAAAGAAAAACTGATCAGGCTCAACACCTGGCCAATGAGGGTTTACCGCTGGTGGGCGTGGCGCATATAGTGGTTTGCGTCGCGTCCACCAGCAAAGTAGTTCTTCATGTCCGAACCAAACATCATCTATGAACTAAACCTGGAGACCAGCCCGGGCATCGGCGATGAATTCGAGCCCTGGTTAAGAAGGCACACCAGCGCCATGCTGGAGCTGAGCGGATTCAGGTTGGCAACCCTGTATAGCGTTGAGTCTGCGGACGATGCCGAACATCGCCATTACTGCGTCCACTTCCTGCTGGAATCTCATGCCGCCCTGGAGCAATCTGTCAGCGAGCACGCAGCGGAAACCCGCAGGGCCGGTCTGGAGAAATTCGGGGACCAACTTACTATTCACCACCGGGTCCTGACTGAAAGCGACGCACTAAGCCCCCATGCTCCAGACATGTACTGTCGGAACTGCAGTTCACCAATCCGTGGCCAGTACTGCGCCGGATGCGGGCAACGTTCGATCTCCAGGGTGATCACCATGTGGGAACTGACCCGCGACATGGTTGGTGATATTGCCGATCTGGATTCGCGAATCTGGCGCAGCCTCATCCCCTTGTTGTTGAAGCCGGGACACTTGACAGCAGATTATCTAAAGGGCCGAAGAGCCCGTTACATGCCGCCGTTCCGCATGTACCTGGTGCTCAGCATCCTGTTTTTCCTTTTGATGTCCCTGTTTCACGATACCGACAATCTCATAGACGATAACGTCGTGATGTCTGATTCCGAAATGCCCCTTGACCAGGAGCAACTTGACAAGGTCAGGAAATCTCTGGACGAAGCAATACCGGAAAATGCGGACAACCCGGAAGTCGCCAAACGTCTGGCTGAGGTTCGGAGTAATCTGCCTCAAACTGTTCCCGACGAAATTGCGGATTTACCAATTGAAGATGAAGTACTGAGCGAAAGAGCCAAAGAAAAGTGTAAAGATGTCAACATCGACATGGGCGATAGCTTCATGCCCTGGATTAGCGAGGAACAGGCCGAGGCGAAGCTTCGGAAAATTTGTGAAAAGGTAGTTGCGGACAGTGGCAGAAGCCTGCTCAAGGGTCTGCAGGAAAACTTCCCCCAGATGCTGTTCATTTTTCTGCCGGTCATCGCCCTGGTGCTCAAGGGACTCTACCCTCTTTCGCGACGGTACTATGTGGAACATCTGCTATTTGTCATTCACTTCCACGCCTTTGTCTTCCTGGCGTTAATACTGGAATTACTGGTCGTGGAACTGGCCGCAACCATTCAATTCCCCACCTGGCCATTCACCACCTTGTTGTCACTTTACATTCCGTATTACCTGTATCGATCAATGCGCAGGGTATACGGGCAATCGCGGGTCGCAACACTGTACAAGTATGTTCTGCTATTCTTTTTCTACTTCTTCAGCCTGTTGCTGACAGCCCTGGCCACATTGGCTTTTACAGCTTTCACCTTGTAGGAAATAAATCATGACATTCCGAAACACACTAATTTCAATACTGTTATTTTCAGTCAGCGCGCTTGCCGGTGCCACGGAACAAAGCACATCACCCGAGCAAGCCGCCGTATACATCATTTCTCCCGCTGACGGCGCAACCGTTACCAGCCCGGTTGTTGTGGTCTTCGGGCTCAAGGGCATGGGCGTGGCGCCCGCAGGTACCGACAAGGCCAACACCGGACACCACCACCTGCTGATCGATGCTGACCTTCCGGCCATGGACCAGCCGCTACCGGCCAGCGCCAAGCTGATCCACTTTGGTGGCGGACAGACCGAAACAACCCTGGAACTGGAGCCTGGAACCCATACCCTGCAGCTGGTACTAGGTGACAAAAATCACATTCCCCACAACCCGCCGGTTGTGTCGGAAAAGATCACCATCACGGTGGGTCCGGCCGCGCCGATACTGAACTGAGCAAACACGACTGCCACCATGAACACATCCAGGCCCGGCGTTCCCGGGCGGATAATATTCCATGTGGACATGGATGCTTTCTACGCCTCTGTGGAACAGCTGGATAGCCCTGGATGGCGGGGGTTGCCCGTCCTGGTGGGCGGCACCGGTCCCCGGGGCGTGGTGGCTGCTGCGAGTTATGAGGCAAGACGCTTTGGCGTGCGCTCGGCCATGCCCATGAGTGAAGCACTGCGGCGCTGCCCCGGGGCAATCTGCGCGCGACCACGCATGGACCGCTACCGGGAAGTGTCCAGGGAGGTTTTCGCTATCTTCCGTGGCGTGACCCCCCTCGTACAGGGACTCTCGCTGGACGAGGCCTTTCTGGATGTTAGCGACCAGGTCAAGACCCGCCGACAAGCCAGGGAGCTTGGCAAGTCCATCAAGCAGCAGATTCACGAGGCAACGGGTTTAACAGCCTCAGTGGGAATAGGGCCCAACAAGCTGGTGGCAAAAATAGCCTCCGACCTGGAGAAGCCGGATGGGCTGGTCCTGGTGGGCAAAATGGAAGTGCAAGAGGTCCTGGACCCACTTCCGGTCCGGGTTATTAATGGCATCGGACCGCGTACCGGTGAAGTCCTGGAGAAACGGGGAATCCACCTGATTCGGGATCTCAGGAACTGTCCGGTGGAATTGCTGACGCCGGTATTTGGACGCTTCACCCGGCGAATGCTGGACAAGGCCAGCGGCATCGACGACCGTCCCGTTGAAACCGGAGGCAAGTCAAAATCCATCAGCGCTGAGGAAACCTTTGACCAGGATCTGCTGGAACTGCCCGAAATGCTCGAACAGCTGAGCCTGATAAGCATACGCACAGCACGCAGGCTGGCCGCCAAGGAACTACAGGCCACCACGGTGTCGGTGAAAATTCGCGATCGGGAGTTCCGCACCGTCACCCGCCAGCACAGCTTCTCCCCGGCCACCCAGAGTGTGGATATCCTCGAGCAGACCGCGCGCCATTTACTGGAGCAATGGCGGGCAGAACATCCCTATTCCCCAGTGCGTCTGCTTGGGGTGGGGGTCTCGGGGCTGGAGCCGGCCAGGCAGATGGACCTGTTCGCCAGCGAAGTAGAAACGAGTTCTTCACACGTCCAGGAGTTGATTAAAGAGGTCCGTCAGAGATACGGTAGCAAGGCCCTGCGAAAGGGACCCGAACTGGATGAAAAACGCCAGGCGTAGATGCCTGCTACAATGGTTCGCCGCACCGCCATGGCGGACTCCTGGCGGGCTGGAACGATGCAACTGAACTGGGGAATGACGCGCATATGTATGAGCGCTATTTCGGGCTAAACGAAAAGCCTTTTTCAATCACTCCGGATCCCAGGTACCTGTACC
>JBFFTZ010000218.1:0-4925 GCA_041571575.1 Gammaproteobacteria bacterium
GATGTGCAGGCATTGCTGCATGTCGACCAGCGCCCTGTTGGGGAAACCGGTCTCATTGTGCAGTATTCCACGCCATAACCATGCGGTGGCGTTCTTGGAATCCTTCTCTATGGCTGTATCGTAGCTACTCAACGTGTATGCAACGGGCAGTATGTCTGCATTGGATTTCAAGCCAAGATTAGCCAACACGGCGTAAGGCATGGACAGGTCCGGGTCCAGTTCCAGGGCTCGTTGCGCCGCGGCCCTCGCCAGTGGCTTGTGATCAATCTCACTCACTATCCAGTCATCGAAGACGACCAGGGTTGAGGCAAGTCCCGCCCAGGCCCGGGCAAAGCCCGGATCCAGCTCGGTGGCCCGGGTAAACAACTCCACACTGGTTGGAAGGTTCTTCCGTGCCTGGAACATGGCCTGGGCCTTGAGGAACAGTTCATAGGCATCCAGGTTATCGGTGGCCGCCACTACGTTGACGATTTTTTCTGCCGACTGGATGCCCAGCTTGTCCTTGAGCGAATCCACGATGGCGTTGGCAATTTCGTCCTGGATCTTAAAGATGTCCACCAGGTCCCGGTCATAGTTCTGTGACCACAGGTGTCGGTCGGTGGCGCCGTCGATGAGCTGGGCGGTGATGCGGATGCGATTACCATCCTTGCGCACGCTGCCTTCCAGCACCGTGGCCACGCCCAACTCGCGAGCAATCTGGGGAATGTCCAGGTTCTTGCCGCGAAAGGTAAACGCCGAGGTCCGGGAGGCGACCCGCAGGCCGTCCACCCGTACCAGCACATTGAGCAACTCCTCGGAGATGCCGTCGGTGAAATAGCGCTGGTCCTGGTCGGGACTCAAATCGTCAAAGGGCAGGACGGCAATCGAAGCCAGGGCATCATCGACCGTGAGCGGCTGGCCGGGTGCCTCGCTGGCCGAGCCAGCCAGGTCGGTACCGGCAGGCGAGGACGTCCCTTGCTCGGGGATCAGTCGGTCGGTCACCAGGCCCACGATGGCAATGACCAATAGCACGGTGATCAGGGTGTTGATCTTGTGGGCGCTCTGCCCGGTGATGGACCGGGATCGGTCCACGTCCCTTTCACGGTTGAGCCCTTCGGGTGTCATCTCGTACACCCAGGCAAACAGCAGGGCGGGGACGAAACCCAGGACAAGCAGCAATACAACCAGCGACCCAGTCCAGGCAGGCACCGATAGCAGGGATGAGAGTACGTCGGTCAGCTGCAACAGCACCCACGACGACACCAGGTACAGGATTCCGACCCGAATGACATTGCGACGCTTTAATTCGGCGATAAAACTCATGATTACCGTTAGATTCATTCCATGAACAGCCGTCATCATGGCCCAAGGCCTATCACTTGTCACTACGCGTGGACATGGAAATCCGGCGGCCGGGCGGCAAACAGTGGTCCGTGGGAGTGCCGGATGTCCCGCGCAAGGCGGCAATACCGGCAATAAATGTATCCGACCCCATTTTTTACGAGTTATGTGACCCAGGCCACACCATGATCCCGGCGACTGCCCCTAGCATAGCGGTATGGAAGCCCGTGAATTGGTCACAACTTACCTTGTGCACACCAGACAACTCGTCTGCGTGGCGGCCCTGTTGGGGCTGGTCGGGTGTGCCTGGGCGCCGCCCCCCAATACTTCGCCCACCTCGCCGGTCAGCGCCCGGCACAGTGTCCCGGCTCAGGCCGAGGCCGGTTGGTCCAGCTGGGGCGAAGGAAATCCGGAAGCCTCCTTCCGTCAGCATATCGTTCAGACCGCGATGGCCATGATGGGCACGCCCTATGTCTACGGTGGCACGACGCCCCGGGGCTTCGATTGCAGCGGCCTGGTGCAATACAGCTATCACAAGGCAGGGATCAATGTACCTCGCACCTCTCGCGGCCAGTACCGCAGTGCCACGCCGGTGCCGGTAGCCTCAGCGCGACCGGGTGACCTGGTGTTTTTCGCATCGAACCAGAAGATTTCACACGTGGGTATTTACCTGGGTGACAACGAGTTCATCCACGCCCCGGAAACCGGTCAAAGCGTGAAAATCAGCAGTATCCAGGATGCGTACTACCAGGCTCGCCTCGTGGGTGCCGGGCGGATCCCCAAACACTAGAAAATCCCGCTGGGCACTGCTGCCGAACCTTATACATTCCCGACCATCAGAAAGCCTCTCGGCTGTCTACGGTATCTCCGGATTTTTTGCGACGCCGGTCTTTGGTATTGATGACCTCTTGCAAGAGCGCAATCAGCGGGTGAGCTATGCCAGGTCGTCATGCCGGTTTTTGGATGATCCAGGTTCCCGGCTGGTTGCTGCTGATTTACCTGGTATACGCCCAGGCAATTCCCGCCTTCGACTACGAACTGGGTGTCAGGATGGGCACCCAGGAATCAGCCCGGGAAATTACCCGGGTCGGCGCCGCGTTCTGGTATGGCTTCGCATTTGCTGACCTGGTGGTCTACATACCATTGCTTGCGGCAGGGCTGCTGGGCCACGGGATGGGCGCCCGATGGGGCCCGTTGGTAATGGGTTCGGCGCTGGGCATAACCCTGTATTGGCCCTTGGTTTGCCTGGCGGCGATTGCAAAGGCCCAGGGCGCTCCCGGCTGGAATCCCGCCGATACAACGCAATACTGGGTAGTCCTGCCAATAATTGCCCTGTGGGCTGCAGTGGGACTCTGGCAATTGGCGAGGGCGGAGTAAAAGGGTTACCTTTTCAGGGCCAGATACCGTTTGCCAGGAGGAAAGTCGTTGAGCGAGGCTGACCGTAAAAAATGGAATGCCCGATACGAGGAAGGCGCCTATGTGACACGCCAGCACCCCAGTGAACTGCTGGTGGATCGCCTGCCCGGACTGATCCTGCCCGAATCCGGTGGCAGGGCAATAGACATCGCCTGTGGCAGCGGACGCAACAGCCTGTACCTGGCCAGAAAGGGCTGGAAGGTCGATGCCGTGGATATTTCCGAAACCGCTCTTGAGCAGCTGGATGAAAAAGCCAGGGCTGAGGGATTATCGATTACCGGTATCAACCGGGACCTGGAGCAGGACCTTGCGGTAGCCACGGATTTTCTTGTCGCCAACACCTATGACCTGGCCATCATGTTTCGCTACGCCCACCCCGCTTTGGTGGAGCCGATATCCAGGGCGCTCAAGCCCGGCGGCTACCTCATCGTCGAATCCCACCTGGTGACGGATGCCGATGTGGTGGGCCCAAGAGGGACCCGGCACCGGGTGGCTCCGGGTGAACTACGCGCCGCTGCCGCCGGCCTCGATGTGTTGGTGTATAGCGAAGGGATGGTCCTGGATCCCGATGGCCGCTCGGCGGCCATTGCACGGCTGGTTGCACGCAGGCCGGAATAGTCGCCGCCTTGATAGTCGAGTGACCCGGTCCCGGGCTTCATGGGAAGGGGCGCATGCCGGGTTTTCTTATACACTGGGTTCAGCCAGGCTGATTCATGGTTAAAAATATAGAACTATTGCCTGCCCGGCGGGTCACATGACAAGTTCGCAAAATAATTTCGACTAAAGAAAGTATTCCAGGGATTGCTATGAAAATTCGTTTTTCTGCCGCCGTGCTGGCGGGGGTGCTGGTTTTGTCTTCCGCCGTATATGCCGAGGAGGCGGTGGAGTATCGCCTGCCACCCGGGGTTTACCCGCTGAGCCAGTCCATCGAGTTAAACCTGGATCCGAACGTTGCCGATTACACCGGCAGTACCACCATCAAGATCAGGGTCGACGAGACCGCTGACCGACTAGGCATTTACCAGCTGGGCCTGACGATGAATCACATCGTCCTGAAGGGCCAGGATGGGGAGCGCGAACTTGCCGCCACCATTGGAGAGTGGGATATCAATTGGCTGGCCGATGGCAAACCCGTTGCTCCCGGGGACTATGAATTGCAGATCCAGTTCGGCGCTGCCTACGCCACCGACTCCCTGGGTATGCACCGGGTGCGCTTCGAAGACAACGACTACGTCTTCACCCAGTTCGAGAACATGTACGCACGTCGCGCCTTCCCGGTGTTCGATGAACCGGCGTTCAAGATTCCCTTCCAATTAACCATCAGTGCCCCATCGGGTATGACGGCGATCGCCAATACGCCGGTGGCCTCGCAAGGTGAATCCGACGGCTGGCAACGCGTCGAGTTTATGCCGACACCGCCCATTCCCAGTTATCTCATTGCCTATGCCGTGGGGCCGCTGGACAGCGCGCCCATCACCGGACTGTCGGTGCCTGGACGCATTTACACTCCCAAGGGTCGGGCAGGCGAGGTGGGTTTCGCGGCCCGGGAGACCCCCGCCATTCTCAAGGCCCTGGAGAGTTACTTTGGCACGGCCTATCCTTATCGCAAGCTGGATTTCCTGGCCGTGCCGGAGTTTGCGTTCGGGGCCATGGAGAACCCGGGGCTGGTTACCTACCGCACCGACCTGCTGATGGTGGGTGATGCGCCTACCGGAAGAAGAGCTGCCTCGGTGCTGGGCGTGATTGCCCATGAACTCGCCCACCAGTGGTATGGAAACCTGGTCACCATGCGCTGGTGGGACGACTTGTGGCTGAACGAGTCCTTCGCCTCGTGGATGGGCAACAAGGTGATGGAGAGTTTATATCCAGAGTATGAGACCAACCTGGGTTTGCCCCAGTCAAATGCCTTTCCTATCGATGAGTTAAGCTCGGCCAAGCCGGTGCGCCGGCCGGTGCGCAGTGAGAACGAGGCATTTGAAGACCTGGGGCTGGCTTACAGCAAGGGCCGGACCATCCTTCGTATGCTGGAATCCTATGCCGGGCCCGAAGCTTTCCAGGCGGCCATCCGGGATTACATGACGCGATTTTCCCGCAGCAACGCCACCGAGCATGACCTGTGGTCAGTGGTGGCCGAGCATGCCGATGCGGACATAGGCGCCATCGCCGCCCGGTACTTGAACCAGCCGGGA
>JBFFTZ010000219.1:0-4892 GCA_041571575.1 Gammaproteobacteria bacterium
CGACCCGGGTCTCCAACTCCACTGTCTGTAGCACCATTTCATCCCCTGATGCCAGGCTCGTCCGCCAGTTGCCACATTCAGGGCAGAGCAACTTGTTGGCCGCCACCTCCGACGTGACCATGCAGTCAGGGCAATACACGGTTACCGGCGCGGCCAGGATTTCCAGTGCAGCACCCTCGCAGCACGTTCCCGCGCTGGCAAGGGGAAAAGCCCTTCGCAATAACTCGGACTCCACACCCGACAAGGGCCCAATTTGCAACATCAGTCTGATGACCCTCGCCTGGCGTTCACGGGCAATCAGTTCAGCCTGCTCTACAAGGGCCTGGCAAACCGACAGCTCATGCATCGTAGGCCAGCATTTCGTCGAACAACTTCCAGGCTTCAGCAGCGTCGCTGGCCGATACCTTTTTGATCGCGTATCCCACGTGTACCAGCAAGTGATCGCCCGGCTCTATGGTTTCATCCTGGATCATGAACAGGCTGACATCCCGACGCACACCCATGGCCTCGCAACTTGCCACAAAGCCGTTGACCGATTGGACTTTCATTGGCACTGCCAAGCACATGATGACCACCTGTCAATTCATAATATTTACTCAATCTAACTATAATCATTCCTACCAAATAAGGTCTAAGTAGATACCCTGATACCTATGCGCTTGCAGCGCAGTGTATGGTTTCTGCGAACAGGTCTCGATTTAATCGCGCGCCCGCACCTGCAAGCCGGCGGCAGAGACTGAAAAATATAATAAGAATGAATTTAAACAACCGCCGCAGAACTGACGAGGATCGTCGGGTGGAAGACGTTGTTGAAATCGACTCAGAGCAGACCGCCCCAGGGAAGGGGTCACGAGCTTGTGGGCAACCAAACGGCCCTGCGAAACAACGCCCCAGCAGTCCTGGAAAAATTTATGGCTAGCAGACCGGTTACACGGTCTACCGGCCCTTGTGGTTTCGATGAAATACAGGTTGCAGGCCGATAACTGAAAGGGCGGATGATCGCCCGGCATTTTCGGCTACAGCATTGGGAAACCGAAGGATTGAACAGATTCAGTTTTGAGGAGTGACGTCGTTATGGGTATACAAAAGACTTTTTATGAAGCCATGCGGGAACATGGTGTTACTCGGCGCAGCTTTCTCAAGTTCTGTAGCCTGACTGCTGCAGGGCTGGGCCTGGGGCCCGAATTCGCAGGCACCATTGCCCACGCACTGGAAACCAAACCTCGCACGCCCGTCATATGGCTGCATGGCCTGGAGTGCACCTGCTGTTCCGAATCCTTCATACGCTCAGGTCATCCACTGGCATCGGACGTTGTGCTGTCCATGATCTCGCTGGATTACAATGACACGCTGATGGCCGCAGCGGGTCACCAGGCCGAGGAAATACTCGAACAGACTATCGAGAAATATGACGGCAACTTTATCCTGGCCTGCGAAGGTAATCCTCCTCTGAACGAGGACGGCATGTACTGCTTCCAGGGCGGCAAGCCCTATGTGGAGAAGCTGCGCCGCATGGCCAATCACTGCAAGGCCATCATTGCATGGGGTTCCTGCGCTTCCTGGGGTTGCGTGCAAGCAGCGTACCCGAATCCCACCCGGGCCATGCCTATTCACAAGGTGATCACCGACAAGCCCATCATCAAGGTGCCTGGCTGTCCGCCTATTGCCGAGGTCATGACGGGTGTCATCACCTACATGCTCACATTTGACAGGTTCCCGGAATTGGATCGCCAGGGCCGGCCAAAGATGTTTTACAGCCAACGTAATCACGACAAGTGTTATCGGCGCGCCCATTTTGACGCCGGTCAATTCGTTGAGCGCTTCGACGACGAAGGCGCCCGCAAGGGTTACTGCTTGTACAAGATGGGCTGCAAGGGACCGACCACCTATAACGCCTGCTCCACTATCGAGTGGAACGAAGGGCTGTCCTGGCCGGTGAAGTCCGGTCACGGCTGCCTGGGATGTTCCGAGGACAATTTCTGGGACCGCGGTTCCTTCTACAGTCCGGAAACCAACCTGACCGTTGGAGGAGGCATTGAATCCACTGCCGATAAGGTAGGCGGAATACTGGCCGGCGCAGCTGCCATTGGCGTGGCGGCCCATGCAGCGGCATCGGTGATCAGCAGAGTAAAGAATAGTGATAAGGGAGGGGCCAGCCATGACTGAGTCTGTAACCGCTAATGGTTTTGCACTGGATACAAGCGGCCAGCGCGTGGTGGTGGACCCGATCTGCCGAATTGAAGGACACCTGCGAATTGAGGTAAACCTGGACACGGAAAACGTGATCCGAAATGCCGTCTCCACGGGCACCATGTGGCGTGGCCTGGAGATCATCCTCAAGGGGCGGGATCCTCGCGATGCATGGGCATTCACAGAAAGGATATGCGGCGTCTGTACGGGTGTACACGCACTGACCTCGGTGCGTGCGGTGGAAGATGCTCTGGGCATCGAGATTCCCACCAATGCAAACCACATCCGGAACCTGATGATGCTGGCGCAGTACACCCAGGATCACCTGGTGCATTTCTATCACCTGCATGCCCTGGACTGGGTCGATGTGGTCAGCGCGCTCAGCGCCGATCCCAAGGCCACCTCTGCCCTGCAACAATCCATTTCCACGTGGCACAAGTCTTCACCCGGCTATTTCCGTGATGTACAGGCGCGGATTAAGCGGTTTGTAGAATCCGGTCAACTGGGCCCGTTCTCAAATGCCTACTGGGGCAGCCCGGCTTACAAGCTACCGCCCGAGGCTAATCTGATGGCGGTTACCCATTACCTTGAGGCACTGGATTTCCAGCGTGAAATCGTCAAGATTCACACCGTGTTCGGTGGTCGAAATCCGCACCCGAACTGGGTTGTGGGTGGCATGCCCTGCTCGTTCAGCCTGAACGAAACCGGGGGCATCAACATGGAATGGCTGAACCTGGTGTCGTCCATCATTGACCGCTCGATTGAGTTTATTGACAAGGTATATATCCCGGACCTGACCGCTATCGCGTCGTTCTATCCGGAATGGACTACCTACGGCGGCGGCCTGTCCAGCACGAACCTTCTCTCCTACGGCGATTTCCCGAGAGTGGCCAATGACTGGTCCCAGGAGAACATGTACATGCCCGGCGGAGCCATTATCAATGGCGACCTGTCCACCGTACACGAGGTGGATACCCGTGATCCGGAGCAAGTGCAGGAGTTCGTCGCTCACTCCTGGTACAAGTACCCGGACGAGAACAAGGGACTGCACCCCTGGGACGGCGTCACAGATCCCAATTTCGAGCTCGGCCCCGATACAAAAGGCACGAAGACCAACATCCAGGAAATTGACGAGGGCGCCAAGTATTCCTTCGTCAAAGCTCCGCGCTGGCGCGGACACGCCATGGAAGTCGGTCCCCTGGCCCGCTACGTGATCGCCTATGCCCGGGGCAATGAGGAAATAAAAGCCCAGGTCGATGGCCTGCTGGGCGCCTTGGGCCTGCCCTTGACCGCGCTCTTCTCAACCCTCGGCCGCACTGCGGCAAGGGGCCTGGAGTGCTCCTGGGCGGCGCACAAGATGCGGGTTGTGTTCGACGACATGATGGCCAATTTAAAGGCCGGCGACACCGCCACCTCAAACATGGATCTTTGGGAGCCCAGCAGCTGGCCCAAAGACACCAAGGGCGTGGGACGGGTGGAGGCACCGCGAGGGGCGCTGGGGCACTGGGTCCATATCAAGGACAGCAAGATCGAGAACTACCAGGCCATCGTCCCGACCACCTGGAACGCTTCACCCAGGGATCCGGCCGGCAACATCGGCGCCTATGAGGCGGCCCTGCTGGGCACGCCCATGGTCAACGCAGAGCAACCACTGGAGATCCTGAGAACTATTCACAGTTTCGATCCTTGCCTTGCCTGCGCCACCCATGTCATTGCGCCCGACGGCCAGGAACTCGCAACGGTCAAGGTCCGCTAGAAGGAGGACAGCGACATGAACAGCAATGTGGCAAGTGGACTGCGCGAAGGTAGAGGGAAAAGGGCGGAGTATGTGTTTGAAGCCCCGGTGCGGTTGTGGCACTGGGTACATACCTTCAGTTTCCTGACACTGGCTGTGACAGGCTACCTGATCGCCCACCCTCTTCCGTCACCCATCGGAGAACCCAGCAGTCATTTCCTAATGGGAAATATTCGGATGATTCACTTCATCTCGGCTTATGTGATGGCGGTTGGGTTTGCCGTCAGGATTTACTGGGCCTTCGTCGGCAACAAGCACTCTCGCGAAATATTCATGTTGCCCATATGGCGCGGCAGATGGTGGAGAGGACTCTTGCACGAAGTGAAGTTCTACCTCTTCCTGGTGCCAAGAGAAGACAAGCGCCTGGGTCACAACCCACTGGCCCAGACCGCCATGTTCTTCTTCAACACCTTGATGACGTTCTTCATGATAATCACCGGCTTTGCACTGTATGGCCAGGGCCTTGGACAAGGCAGCTGGGCTGACAGGATGTTCGGCTGGATCATTCCCATGCTGGGCGATGGAGAGGGAACCCGGAATTGGCACCAGTTCGGAATGTGGCTCATGCTGATGTTTATCATCGTCCACATCTACATGGCGGTCAGGGCAGACATGGTAGGCAAGCGTAGCAGTGTTAGCGTGATCATCGGCGGCTGGCGCATGTTCAGGGACGACGATTCCTGATGGTGGCTGAGGGAGAAACTGAAACCCTTATCCTGGGCATCGGCAACGTACTCTGGGCCGACGAGGGCTTCGGAGTACGTTGCGTCGAGGCCCTGAATGCCCGCTTTCACTTTGACGAGACAGTCCGCCTGATGGACGGTGGAACCCAGGGCCTGTTCCTGCTGCCCTGGGTCAGCAGCGTGTCCCGATTGCTGCTTTTCGATGCCATAGACTTCGGCCTGGA
>JBFFTZ010000220.1:0-4889 GCA_041571575.1 Gammaproteobacteria bacterium
AGCTGCATCACCAATCGATAGATGTGAGATGCGCTCCATCGGCGGCGATGGAACAATGAGCGCTGATGAGGCTGTTACTGCAAACGGTATCGGCACAAAAGCTGGAAGCTACCACTTCATTTAGAATCCATTGAACCGAGGCGGGGATGTGGGTAGTCCCTGCTGAGACCGTCACAAACAGGAAGTTTGTGGACGAGGCTCCAGGGACGGATTTACGCCGTGTCTCAGCAGGGACTACCCATAGCGCCGCCAACGCTGCCACGGAGCTAAACGAGGCCATAATGCTCGCCTCGGAGCTGATATTGACTGTAGCAACCCCCCTTCTCCCACTACTTGTAATTCAACTTCGCCCCAACCTGATAATCTGGATGTCTCCCATTTTCGCCAATTGCTACGCACATACCAGCATGAAAGTTTGAGGTCACCAACGCAAGATGCACTAGTGATCACGAACATCCGTGATGGAGTCCTGCCCGAATTTATCAGACAGAAGGATCTCAACTATACCTGCTGCGGTTTCTTCCGGGGAGACGAGCTGGCCTTTTGTCTTAAACCCCCGAAATACTTCAACCCGGGGGAACTGATCTGCACTGCTGGAACGGTTATCGGCCTGCATACCCGTGTCAACAATACCGGGAGCAAGACTCGATATTCTAAGGTTGGCAATCCCATCCTCGTGAACCGTCCGCGCATGGTGATCCAGTGCCGCTTTTGTCGCGCAATAGACGCTCCAGCCTGAATAGGCGACCCGCCCGGCACCACTTGAAATATGTAGAATCCGTCGATCCGAAATATCTTCTGTTGTTTCAACAAACGCATTACTCAACAACAGGGGTGCGCAAACATTTAATCCGACGCTGCTGATAATGTCTTCATTGGTTTGCTTGCCCAAAGGGCCAATGGGCTTGATGCTGCCCGAATTGTTGATAAGGATGGCCTGCGCGGCGCCTTCAAGAAAACGTTTGAGTTCCCCGCTGTTAATCCACTGCAAGAGGGCAGTGCTATCTGACAGATCCAAACTGAGCTGCTGCACTCCATCCAAACCGGCCGAATGGCTTCTTGAAAGCCCAAGCACATCAAAGCCCTGCTTCAGAAGCGTTTGAGCCAGCGCGTACCCAAGCCCCTTGCTGTGCCCGGTGATAATGACTTTTTTCATCGGACTATTTTAGTTTCCGCGGATATCGAATGGCCAGCATTAAACCACCCTCGTTGAATGTGTGACATATGTAATGATCATTTCGACAATTCCATTGGTATTTACTGACCCGGCAATTATGCTTAGTAACATCATCAGCCGCCCGTTGATAATGGCGGGCTTTAATATCGGCGTTGTTGTCCGCTAACCGGGAGTCTTGAAATGAAAACCCTTTCAGCACTGTTCATGGCATTGCTCTTCGCCTCTTCCGTCATGGCGCAAACCCTGGAGGTGCGCGGTACCTTATTGGATCATCTGGCGGGTCGCTGGGTCATGACCGGCACCATTGCCGGACAGGAAATCACGCATGACCTCACTGCCAGGTGGGTGCTCGGCGGGCACTATCTGTTCTTTCACGAAATCGCCCGGGAGCGGGATGAAAACGGCGATCCGGCCTACGAGTCGATGGTTTATTTCGGCTGGGACGAGGCGGGCGAACGCCTGGTTTGCCTGTGGCTGGACGTCACCGGCGGAGGCGGCCTGGTCCCTGACGGTTTGGGTTACGGTAAGCCCGAGGGAAACCGCATTCCCCTGGTATGGGGAGAGGCTGCGGACTCTCAAATTCACAACACATTCACCTACCAGCGTGAGCAGGATCAATGGACCTGGCAAATCGACAATGTACGCCAGGGCCAACCCAGCAATTTCGCGCGCGTGGTGCTGAGTCGCGCTGCTCCCCCAGCTCCATTGGATGAGCCCCAACCCAGGGAGTAGCGCGATGGCGCAGCTACCAGGCCTGACAAATCGGTACGGCCGGTCTCAATGATATAATCGCGATCCCGAAAACGTATTTGACCGGAGCCTGACCAGGTGAATTGGAAGACAACCGCTGTTATCTGCACCGTTATCCTGCTGCTCGCAGTCCTGGTGATGACCGCCATACACCTGACGGAGCCAAAGGCACAGCGCACCAGCGCAAGTAAGCGGACAGCCATGCTGGTCGAGATAACCCACGGTGAACGCGGCACATTTGAACCGGAAATAGTGGTCATGGGAACCGTGCGGCCCGAAAACGAAATTACCTTAAGCCCGAGGGTCAGCGGTGAGATCGTTTCAGTTTCACCATCATTCACCCCGGGTGGCTTTGTCGAGGAAGACGAGGTCCTGCTGCAAATCGACCCCTCTGATTACGAGGTGGTCCTGCTGCAACGGAAAAGTGAATTACTGCAAACAAAAGCCGATCTCGAACTTGAACTGGGCCGGCAGGACCTTGCTCTGAAAGACTACAGGGAACTGGAAGGGTCGATTTCAGCCGAATATAAATCCCTGGTGCTTAGAGCGCCGCAACTGGATATCGCAAGATCCCGTGTCGATGCTGCCGGGGCTGCCGTGCGTCGTGCGGAGCTCGACCTTGAGCGGACCCGGATTCGCGCCCCATTTGCCGCTCATATCATCAACCGTGAAGCCAACGTCGGTTCACAGGTTTCCCCCGGTGAGTCACTGGGTGAGCTGGTGGGAATTGAGCATTACTGGGTTGAGGCAGCCGTGCCGGTATCCAGTCTCCGCTGGATTGATTTTTCCGAAGAACACGAATCAGGCGGCTCAAAAGTGCTGATACGCAACCGCACAGGTTGGCCCGAAGGCATCTTTCGCGAAGGAAACATCCACCGGTTGATCGGCGAACTGCAAGACCAGACACGTCTTGCGCGCGTGCTTATCACCGTTGCTGACCCATTGTCGCATGAGCCGGAATCTTCTGACCTGCCACCATTGATGATTGGTTCTTTTGTCGAGGCCCGAATCGCGGGAAAAGCGATTCGGGACGTCATCCGTGTTAACCGTAACTACATACGACAGAATGACACCATCTGGATTGATGAAAATGGCGTGCTCAGGTTACGCGATCTCGAAATCGTGTTCAGGGATGATGACTATGCCTATATCCGCTCAGGGCTGGGCACCGGCGACGCGGTGATCACCACCAACCTGGCAACCGTGTTTGACGGCGCTGCCCTGCGCCGCGCAGAAAGCGCCGAATGAAAAAACCGTCACAACAGGCCAGGCTTGACGGTGGCCGGTTTCCAGGCCCCATCGCCTGGATGGCGCAGCACTCAATTGCGGCTAACCTGCTGATGATCCTGCTGATCGGCGGTGGCGTCTGGAGCGCTTTCAATATCCAGAAGGAGGTCTACCCGCAATTTGACCTGGATGTCGTCAACGTCAGGGTCAGTTATCCCGGCGCGGCGCCGTCGGAGGTTGAACAGGGGATTCTACGACCGGTCGAGTCAGCCGTGCGCGGCATCGAGGGCATCAAGGTCATCAGCTCAACGGCGCGTGAGGGTTCCGGCTCGATCCAGATCGAACTGGTCACCGGCACCGACCGGATGAAGGCTTTCCAGGATATCGACCAGGCGGTCAGTCGTATACGGACTTTTCCTGATGACACGGAGGAACCGGTCGTCACCCTTCAGACACAACAGCGTGAAGTGATGAATGTCGTGCTGTATGGTCCGGTCGATATCTGGACGCTGCGAAAACTCGCCGAGCAATTGCGCGACCGGTTTCTCGCCGATCCCGCCATCACCCAGGTGGAACTGGGGAATGCTCCCGGTTATGTTACCCACGTTGAAATCCCCCAGTACCGCCTGCGTGAATATGGACTGACACTTGGACAGGTAGCCAGCCAGATTCGCCGCTCCAGTGAAGATATTCCGGCCGGGACCGTAGAAACGAACGCCGGCGAGGTGCTGCTGAGACTCAAAGAACGACGACAGTGGGCTGAGGAATTCGAGAAGATCGAGGTGATCTCGACCAGCAGCGGGGCCGCAGTAACCCTCGGCGAAATCGCCACCATCAAAGACGGCTTCGAAGAAGCCGGCTTTCATTCACAATTTAACCAGGTACCTTCCGTGGAGGTGGATATCTTCCGCGTGGGTGAGCAGTCGCCACTGGAGATCGCCGAACGCGTAGAGGCGATCATGGCGGATGTCGAAACCACGCTGCCCGCCGGTGTGCAGTGGAGAATCGACAGCAATAGCGCCAAGGATTATGAGCAACGATTGTCGCTGCTGCTTAAAAACGGCTTCATGGCCATCGGTATCGTGCTGCTGATACTGGCTGTTTTTCTCGAAATCCGTCTTGCTTTCTGGGTGATGATGGGCATGACCATTTCTTTTGTCGGCAGCATTCTCTTCCTGCCAGTCATTGGCGTCAGCATCAACATGATCTCGATGTTCGCCTTCCTCGTCGTGCTGGGTATCGTTGTCGACGATGCGATTGTGGTGGGTGAAAATGTTTACGAGTTCCGGCAAAAAGGGCTGGACCATATGTCGGCGGCCATCAAGGGCGCAAAGGAAATCTCCACGCCGGTCACCTTCAGCATTATCACGACCATCGTGGCCTTTGTGCCGCTGCTGTTCATGCCGGGTACAACGGGCAAATTCTGGGCGCCATTACCCGCCGTGGTGATCATCGTGCTGGCCATTTCCCTGCTGGAAGCTCTGTATATATTGCCCGCTCACCTGGCACACAGCTCCAGCCAGCCTCACACGGGGTTTGGACGGCGCATCCACGGCTGGCAGCAATCCTTTTCACATGGCTTCAGCCACTTCGTCGATACCCACTACCGTCACCTGCTCGATAGGTGTCTACGTCATCGTTATATTACGCTGAGTTCGGCGATCGCCATCTTTATCGTTGTCGCCGGATATGGTACGAGCGGCCATATGGGCATGATCATGATGCCCGAGGTGGC
>JBFFTZ010000221.1:0-4866 GCA_041571575.1 Gammaproteobacteria bacterium
AAATACTCGAGGGCTTTGACATTGCCGCAGCCGGGTTTGGTAGCGCCGACTACCTGCATATGCTGGTCGAGGCCAAGAAGCTGGCCTTTGAGGACCGGGCCAGGTTTTATGCCGATCCGGATTTTTACAAGACCCCGGTGGAGGCGCTGCTCTCAGATGAGTACGCAACGCAACGTCGCGGCTTGATCGACCTTGAACATGCCGCCATGACGGCCAGTCACGGTGACCCCCAGGTCCTGGAGTCCGGGGACACGATTTACCTGACTGTGGCCGATGCCCGGGGCAACATGGTGTCCCTGATCCAGAGCAACTACAGCGGAATGGGCTCGGGCATGACGCCTCCCGGGCTGGGATTCATCCTGCAAAATCGTGGCGAATTGTTCAGTCTGGAAAAAGGCCATCCCAACGCCTTTGCACCGGGCAAGCGACCATTCCATACCATCATTCCGGCGTTTGTTACCCGGGACGGGAAGCCCTGGTTAAGTTTCGGTGTAATGGGTGGTGCCATGCAGCCCCAGGGTCATGCGCAAGTGCTGGTCAACATCATCGATTTCGGCATGAACCTGCAGCAAGCCGGCGATGCCCCGAGAATTCGTCATGACGGATCCAGCGAGCCAACCGGTGGCCGCCTGACCGATGGCGGGGTGCTGCGTATGGAAAGCGGTTTCAGCCAGGAAACCTGGCGGGAGCTCGAGCGACGTGGACACACTTTGAGCAAGGCCGGGGGTGGCTATGGCGGCTACCAGGCCATCGGCAGAGACCCCGAGTCAGGGGTCTACATCGGCGCGTCTGAATCCCGCAAGGATGGCCAGGCAGCCGGGTATTGAGCCGCCCCGTGAAGGCCTCGTTCTGATAGCATCACCGGGTCTGTCGGGCGCTGGCCGGACGGGCCCGGAAACCCGGGGGAATGCCCCCGGGGAAACAATACAAAAAGGATCGTTGAACATGCCGTATACCTCGAAGGAAGCCATGGCCTGCCGAGCCGATTTTCCCGCCCTGGCACGTGAACTGAACGGAATTCCCCTGTCGTACCTGGATGGACCGGGCGGCACCCAGGTTCCCCGGCGAGTGATCGATGCGGTCAGCGACTACTACAGTCGTTGCAACGCCAATACCCATGGCGCGTTCATCACTTCCAGCGAGACCGATCAGGTGATGGACAAGGCCAGGGAAACCATGGCGGCCTTCCTGGGCGCCGAGTCTGGAGGCCAGGTGTCTTTCGGCGCCAATATGACCACCTTGAATTTTGCCTTGAGCCACGCGCTGGTGCGCAAGATGTCGCCGGGCGACGAGATCGTCATTACCGAACTGGATCACGAGGCAAATCGGGGCCCCTGGCTGAACCTGCGTGAGCGCGGGATCATCGTCAAGGAAGTCAGGATGACCGCCGGCGGAACCCTGGATCGCGATGACCTGGCGGCCAAGATAGGCGAGCGCACCCGGGTGGTGGCAATGGGTATGGCCTCCAATGCCCTGGGCACTGTCAGTCTTGAAGAGATTGCCCTGGCCCGCAGTCTGTCCCGAAAGGTGGGTGCCTGGCTGGTGCTGGACGCCGTCCATTACGCACCCCACTTTCCGCTGGACGTGCAGGCCCTGGAGACTGACTTCCTGCTTTGTTCGGCTTACAAGTTCTATGGTCCCCATGTGGGGGTTCTGTATTGCCGCCCCGGTCTTCTGGATGAACTGGAGACTGACAGATTGTGTACTGCCGAGTCGGCGGCGCCCTGGCGTATAGAGACCGGCACCCTCAATCATGCAGCGATCGCTGGTGTCACGGCTGCGGTGGAATACGTGGCCGACCTGGGTAGTGGCGATACCCTGCGGGCACGCATCCAGTCAGCCAAGAACGATATCGCCGCGTACGAGCGGGATATCGCGTTGCGTTACTGGAACGGACTGGCGTCCATCCCCGGTGCCAGGGCGTGGGGACCGGATTTCTCGCCGGCGACACGTTCCCCGACAGTTTCCATCACCATGGAAGGCATCACAGCCGACAAACTGGCGGCTGAGCTGGCCAAGTCCGGGCACCTGGTCTGGGACGGGCATTTCTATGCTCACAAGGTGGTGTCGACCCTTGGTCTGGACGACCAGGGTGGCTTGTTGCGCTCGGGTTTCTCGATGTACAACACCGTAGAGGAAGTCGATCGGCTGCTGGTATCCCTGGCGGCGGTGGCGGGCTAGATACCCGGCGATTTTCCCTAGCTGTCCAGCTCGGGCAGGTTTTTGTAGAGCTCCAGGGCATCTGGATTGGCCAGGGCCTCGCGATTCTTGATGGGGCGGCCGTGCACCACGTTGCGTACGGCCAGTTCCACGATCTTCCCGCTCTTGGTACGGGGGATGTCGGCCACGGCAATGATTTTCGCGGGCACGTGACGGGGCGTGGTGTTCTGGCGAATGCGCATACGAATGCTGTTCTGCAGGGCTTCGGTGAGCTCAACACCGTCTCTCAGGCGCACGAACAATACGACCCTGACATCGTTCTGCCAGTCCTGGCCGATGACCAGGCTCTCCAGAACTTCTTCCATTTGCTCGACCTGGCGATAGATTTCCGCCGTGCCGATGCGCACGCCCCCCGGGTTCAGGGTGGCGTCGGAACGACCATAGAAAATCATCCCGTGATGTCGTGTCAGTTCCACGAAATCGCCGTGGTACCAGACATTCGGGAAGTGTTCGAAATAAGCCGCGTGATAACGACTGCCGTCCGGGTCATTCCAGAAACCCACCGGCATGGAAGGGAAGGGCGCGCTGCAAACCAGTTCGCCCCGTTGTTCGGTAACCGGGTGGCCGTCCTCGTTGTAGACCTCGACTTTCATGCCCAGGCCCCGGCACTGCAGTTCGCCTCGCCAGACCGGCAGGTTGGGGTTACCCAGTGCGAAGCAGGAAATGATGTCGGTGCCACCGGCGATGGAGGACAGGCAAAGGTCCTGCTTGATGTGCTGGTACACGAAGTCGAAGCCTTCCGGCACCAGGGGAGAGCCGGTGGAGAGCATGGTGCGAAGACTGCCCAGATCATGAGTCCTGGCTGGATCAAGACCCGCCTTGTTTAACGCCTCAATGAACTTGGCCGAGGTTCCGAAGATATTCATCCGGGTGCCCTGGGCATAGTCGAACAGGGTGTTGCCATCAGGATAGAAAGGGGAGCCATCATAGAGCAATAACTCGGCGCCGCTGGCCAGGCCGGATACCAGCCAGTTCCACATCATCCAGCCGCAGGTCGTGAAGTAGAAGAACTTGTCGCCGGGCTTGAGGTTTGTGTGCAGGCGGTGCTCTTTGAGGTGTTGCAGCAAGGTGCCGCCGGCGCCATGCACAATGCACTTTGGTGCCCCGGTCGTGCCCGATGAATACATGATGTACAGGGGGTGATCGAAAGGCAGCTGTGTGAATTCGATCTCCTGTGGGGTATGGGCGCTTGTGAATTCCTGCCAACTCACGGCGCCGGGAATTTGCTGTGTGTTTGCGTCGTGCTTACCGTCGTACCGGGCGACCACCACCTGAGCTACGCTGGGCAATTGCTGCAGCATTTGCCTGGTCACGGCCAGGGAGTCGAACCACTTGCCGTTGTAAAAATAGCCATCGGCGACGAACAGTACCTTGGGCTCAATTTGTCCGAATCGGTCGATGACGCCGCGCAAGCCGAAGTCCGGCGAGCAGGATGAAAAAATTGCCCCGATGCTGGAACTGGCCAGCATGGCGATGATTGCCTCTGGCATGTTCGGAAGATAGGCGGCGACACGGTCGCCGGGTTGGACACCCAAAGCGCGCAGGGCCTGGGCGACCAGGGAGACTTGCTCGTATAGCTCATCCCGGCTCATGCTGCGCTGGACCTGGCTTTCACCGTTGAAGCGCAGGGCCATCCCGGGGCCGGGATGACGCAGCAGATTTTCGGCGAAATTAAGGCGGGCATCCGGGAACCATCGTGCCCCGGGCATGGCCTCGGGGTTCTCAAGTATCCGCTTGCCTTTCTTGCTGGCCAGCACATCGGTGAAGTCCCACAGGCTGCTCCAGAAATCCTCGGATTGATTCACCGACCAGTGATACAGCTCCTCAAATCCACCTATCGGGAAAGCATGGGTGCTCTCAACATGCCGTATGAAGGCCGACATATTGGTTTGTTCCAGTTGCCCGGCATCCGGTTGCCATAGCGGGGTGGTCATAAAGAGGTCTCCAGGACAAACAAACCCGTTCCACACAAAAAGTGCATTGACACCGATACTAGCTTGACGTTAACGTAAAGGTCAATGCTAATCCGGCCTGTCCGCCAGGCCGGGTTTTTATTTTAGTCGGAGGGTGGCCTCCGGTTTTCCTGCGGAGTCGAACCTTGAATCGAACCTACAGCATATCCGAACTTGCCGAGGAGTTTGATGTCACCACTCGCACCCTGCGGTTTTACGAGGACAAGGGCATACTCAGTCCCCAGCGCAAGGGAACCGCGAGAGTCTATGGCGAACGGGACAAGGTACGCTTGAGGCTGGCCCTGCGCGGAAAGCGACTGGGTTTTTCCCTGGACGACTGTCGCGAAATTATCGAGATGTACGACCCGATCGCCGGCAACAAGGTGCGCCAGCTCAGACGCTTGCAGGACAAGATTCACGAGCATCGACAGGTGCTGCTGAGCAAGCGGGAAGACATCGACGCCACCCTGAAAAACATGGCTGAAATTGAGGCCCTGTGCGAACAGCACCTGGCCACGAATTCGAATAATTCACCGGACAATAATTCATGATCCAATTCCTGATCCCTGGTGGATTAGCGGAGCAAGAGGACAAAGCATGAGTATCAACAGCGCGTACCCAACCCTGGATTTTGGACTGGGCGAGACCATCGAAATGTTGCGCCAGACGGTGTATGAATTTTCCGCTGACGAGA
>JBFFTZ010000222.1:0-4855 GCA_041571575.1 Gammaproteobacteria bacterium
AGGGATCCTGGTAGACGCCAAGTTCCTTACCCAGGCTTTCCGCATACAGCCCCCACCCCTCGGAATATGCCGTGTACCCGCCGAAGCGACGGAAGCTGGGCAGGTGATCAAACTCCACCGCCAGGGCGCCCTGGTAATGATGGCCGGGACTCGCCTCATGAAGGAAAAGGGACTCCATGGCCCACTTGGGTCGTGCCGACATGTCGTAGGTGTTCACGTAGAACACACCGGGACGGGACCCGTCCGGCGATGGCGACATGTAACTGCCACCGGAAGCGGACTTGGCCCTGAAGGCTTCTACCGGCCTGATCTCGAACCCGGCCTTGGGCATACGCCCAAACAATTTGGGCGCGGCCGCATCCAGGCCCTCTCGCAAGGCGTTGTAACCGGCAATCAGGTCTTCTTCTTTTTCATAATAGAACTGGGGATCGGTATTCAGGAACTCGAAGAAGGCCTTCAGGTCGCCGTCAAAGCCGACTGTCTCCATGACCTGGGACATCTGCCCCTGGATACGCGCCACCTCGTCCAGACCGATCTGGTGGATTTGTTCGGGAGCGAGGTCGGTGGTGGTGACTTCGCGAACCCGGTAGGCATACCAGGCGTCGCCGTCGGGCAGTCCGGCCATGCCAACGCTCTCACGAGTGTTGGGCAGATATTCCTCGGCAATGAAGTCATGCAGGGCGTGGTAAACGGGGATCAAACGGCCTTCGATTGTTTCCTTGTAGGCTGCCTGCAGACGCTGACGATCCTCTTCAGAAAAGTCCGCCGGCATATCAGTGATCGGCTTCCAGAACATGGTTTCTTCGGCGCTATCCTTGAACTGGGCCGAAAGTTGCGGCAAGACTTTTTCCATCAACACCCGGGGCTGTACAACTCCTTGCTCGATGCCCTCACGCATATTGATTACAGCCTGTTCCGACCACTCCACGAAGCCATCCACCCGGCCCAGGAAATCGTCGTAGTCCTTGACCGTCTTGAACGGATGGACACTTGAGCCCGAACCCAGCAGGACGAAATAGCTGGCGGGATTCCTGAACTGACTGATGGGCAGCAAGTGTGACGGATAGCGGAACCCTTCGAGGGCCATCTCCCGCTCGGCCGTGAACAGTTCCAGGGTCAACTGATCCTCGGCATCCAGGGTCGAGGCATCAATAGCCCTGGCCGCGTCCAGGTATTTCTGGTGGTGCGCCTGTCTATCGGCCCGTTCCTTGGGGCTGATTCCGCCCACCCAGCGATCGTTGTAACGGTTGTCACCAACAAAGGCCGCCAGCAGCGGATTCAATTCCAGGCTGTCCTGCCAGTACTGCTCGACCAGGTCATGAAGCACCTGATGCTGTTGCAGCGAGGAGTCTTCGACGGCCGGAGGAGCTTCGGACCTTGAACAACCGGCCAACGCCATGACACCCAGTAATACAAGAAGAAATTTCTTCACTGACATTCTCCGATGGAATGATTAAAAGACGAATGAAGGACGAGTCTGCAAAGAATCTCCGCAGGCCCATGGCTTCATATTGCGGGCCAGTATAGCCTCTCACCGGGCCGCGTGTAGCGCCCTCCCCGAGATCACCAGGAAGCGCCTGATGAGCAAGAAGGCAGACAGCGTCAGGGATATAACGATGGCGAACCACACACCCACCGGGCCCTCATCGGTTCTGAATGCCAGGTACCAGGCGAGTGGAAATCCCACGCCCCAGTGGGAGAAGGTGGCCAGGTACAGAGGGATTCTTGCGTCACGATAGCCTCGTAACGCTCCCATGGCGGCGATATTTGCCCCGTCAGAAAGCTGGAAGATCGCTGCCATAACCAGCATTGAGGCCGCCAGGTTCACCACCGTTTGGTCAGTGGTATAAAAACCGGCGATAGCGTACCGACCCAGGTACATCACCAGTGCAGACACCAGCATGAACAGCAGGCTCATGCCGATCCCGGCCAACCCCGCTCGCCGGGCGTCCTCGGGTAATCCCCGGCCCAGCAGGTGCCCCACCCTGACGGTAGTTGCCGAGTGCACGGCAAGGGGAATCATGAACATGGTGGCGGCGTAGTTCAGCGCCACCTGGTGTGCCGCAACGATGGCGGTGCCCAGGACCGCCATAATCAAGGCCGTGGCATGAAAAAAAGTACTCTCTGCCAGCGCGCTGGCAGAAATAGGCACACCCAGCGCGAGTATTTCCTTGATGGATTCCCAGTTGGGCGCCTCCATCAGGGGTCTCAACTTAACCGCGCTGTAGCGTCGGGAACGACGAACGTAGACGAGGCTGACCAGCAACACGCTCACCATGGTGATCGCGGAGGATACGCCGCAACCCACCGCGCCCATGGCGGGAAACCCAAATTTGCCATACATCAATACATAATTTCCGGCCCCATTGAGGATCAACCCGAGAAAGGCGAAATACATCAGGGGCCGGGTATGGCCCATGCCTTCGGACATGTACCGAAGACAAAGATAGCCGAGTATCGCAGGCAAGCCCCAGGCGATGGCCGACAGGTAGCCGGCCGAGGTGGGCACCACGTCGGGATCGACGCCCACCGCCAGGAAAAACGGACCTGCCAGGTTCAACAAAAACAGGCCAATCACGCCAAGCATTAGCGCAATCCAGAAAGACTGCTTCACCAGCCCGGTCACTTTCTCCGGTTCATTCGCTCCCAGGGCATGGGCGACCATGGGGCTGACCGCCATCAACACGCCCATGCCGGCAAGCTGCGCCGTGTACCAAAGGGTGTTACCAATCGCTACCGCGGCCAGTGTATGCCCCCCCAACTGACCCGCCATCACCGTGTCGGTAAAACCCATTCCCATGGTCGCAATATTGTTGGCTACCAGGGGCAGGCCCAGGGTCAAGATACTCTGGCCGTGATGGGCCAGTGAGCGGGGTCGGGGACAGGTGCCTGGGTGACTCATGTCTGGCATCTTATCCTGAGTCCAGAGCTTGCGTGCAGCCAATTGGTGAGCCCATGCATGTGTTACCATCGCGGTAGTTAAAATCCTCCCTTCACCTTTCTTTTCAAGAGGGATCACTATGTACACGGGACAACCACGTCGCGTTGCGATTATCGGCGGCTCACGTATTCCCTTCGCGCGCTCCCATACGGTTTACACCAAGGTCGGCAACCGGCAAATGCTCACCGCGGCATTCAAGGGACTGGTGCAAAAATATGATTTGCGCGGCCAGGTACTGGGCGATGTCGCAGCCGGCGCCGTAATCAAGCACAGCAGTGATTTCAACCTTACCCGGGAATCGGTACTCGGTAGTGGCCTGTCCCCGGAAACCCCCGGGTTTGACCTCCAGCGCGCCTGTGGCACGGCACTGGAATCAGCCATCATCATTGGCTTGAAAATTGCCTCCGGCCAGATCGACTCCGGCATTGCCGGTGGCTCGGACAGCATCAGCGACGTGCCCATTGTTTATCCGGAATCGTATCGTCGGATCCTGATGGCGGCCAATCGCGCTCGCAAGCCGGCAGACAAGGTGAAGTCGTTGCTGAAAATTCGCCCGAAGCATTTCAAACCATCATTCCCGGGGGTGCTGGAACCGCGCACCGGTCTGAGCATGGGTGAAAGCTGCGAGATCATGGCCAAGCAGTGGAATATTTCACGCCAGGACCAGGACCAGTTGGCCATGGAAAGCCATTTGAAAATGGCCGCGGCCTACGAAGAGGGATTTTATGACGACCTGGTCATCGAATTCTGCGGCCTGACCCGGGACAACAACATGCGCGGCGACAGCAGCATGGAAAAACTGGGCAAGCTGAAACCGGCCTTCGATCGAAAGAGCGGTCAGGGCACCCTTACCGCAGGCAACAGTACTCCGCTGACCGACGGCGCGTCCGCCGTCCTGCTGGCCAGCGAAGACTGGGCCAAAGAGCGTGGTTTGCCGATACAGGCCTACCTGACATTCGGCAAGGTCGCCGCTGTGGATTTCGTCCATGACGAAGGCCTGCTCATGGCTCCTGCCTACGCCGTTCCAAGGATGCTGGACGATGCCAAGCTGACCCTTCAGGATTTTGATTTCTACGAAATTCACGAAGCATTTGCCGCACAGGTGCTGTGCACCCTTAAAGCCTGGGAGTCAGATACCTGGTGCCGCGAACGCCTGGGTCGTGATGCCCTGGGCAGCATCGATCGGGCAAAGCTGAACGTGAAAGGCAGCAGTCTCGCCGCCGGCCATCCGTTCGCCGCCACGGGAACCCGGGTGCTGGCCAATGCAGCCAAACTGCTGGCAGAAAAAGGCTCCGGCCGGGCCCTGATTTCTATCTGCACCGCAGGTGGAATGGGCGTGACCGCTATCGTCGAAGCGGCCTGATAAAATAACTGGCTGGCCGGGCCTTGGGCCCGGCCAGTGCCCAAGCAAGCCACTTTCCACCCCTTGCCCAAGGGGTGATACCCTGTCTGCGCAACCGCACACCAGGGATTCTTAATGCAGTTATTCAACCAGATCATCACCGACATCAACGCCATCATCTGGCACAACTACGTGTTGTTCACCCTGCTGGGGACCGGCGTGGTGCTTACATTCTGGAGCGGCTTCAGCCAATACCGGGCGCTGACCCATGGCTGGCGCGTACTGCGCGGACATTACGATGATCCCGACGCACCCGGCGCCATCAACCACTTCCAGGCCCTGTCTACTGCCCTGTCAGCCACTGTCGGATTGGGCAATATCGGTGGCGTGGCCCTGGCGGTTGCCCTGGGAGGACCCGGGGCGATTTTCTGGATGTGGGTAGTGGGCCTGTTCGGCATGGCCACCAAGCTGACCGAGGTCACCCTGTCCATGTTGCACCGGAACACCGATGATCCGGACAACCCCCACGGCGGCCCCATGTGGGTGGCGAAAAACGGACTGCCCCTGGTCCA
>JBFFTZ010000223.1:0-4729 GCA_041571575.1 Gammaproteobacteria bacterium
GCAGGCGTAATCACCGTCGCCTCCCATCCCAGGTCGGCCAGTGCCGGGGGTAATCCCTTGATGACATCGCCGACACCTCCCACCTTGCCCCCGGGAAGAGCGCCGTTTTCAGCGGCGACCATCAGTATTCGCCTGGTTTTACTCAAACTCACAGAACCCTACCTGGTGAAGTGCAGTTGCTGACCCAGCATATCGGGGGTCACCAGGGTGATGCCGCTGTCGGTGACCCTGAAACCCCGGGCCCTGTCTTCTTCATGATCGAAGCCGACCCGTGTACCCGAGGGCAACACTGAGCCCCGATCCACGATAGCGCGATTAATAGTGCAGTTCTCACCGATTTCCACGTCGGTCAACACGACAGAATCCTTCACGGTCGAATAGGAATGCACCTTGCAATTGCTGAACAACACCGAATTTCTCACGGTTGCACCCGAGACGATACAGCCGCCTGAAACCATTGACTGGATCGCCTCGCCACGTCGACCCGGCTCATCGAAAACAAACTTGGCCGGCGGCAGTTGCGCGTGGTAGGTCTGGATCGGCCAGTCCTTGTCATAGAGATTAAGCTGGGGAGAAACCGACACCAGTTCCATATTTGCCCCCCAGAATGCATCCAGCGTTCCGACATCCCGCCAGTAGGCCTGCTGCCCAGTCTTGAGATCTTTGAACGGATAGGCAAATACACGATATTTACTGATAATCGCCGGAATCACGTCGCGCCCGAAATCATGATGCGACTCCGTTGTGTCGGCGTCCTTGATGACCTGCTCGTAGAGAAAATTCGTGTTAAACACGTAGTTCCCCATGGAGGCGAGGCACACATCGTCCCTCCCCGGTAGCGGCGTCGGGTGCGCGGGTTTCTCGTTGAACTCGAGAACCCGACCGGTCTCGTCCACAGTCAATACGCCCAGGGCTCCGGCTGCCTCGGCAATCGGCACCTCAAGACAGCACACCGTCATATCCGAATCGCTATCCACGTGAGCCGCAATCAAGGGGCCGTAGTCCATCTTGTAAACATGATCGCCGGCGAGGATCAGTACGTACTTCGGATCGTGGGTGCGGATCACATCCAGGTTCTGGTAAACAGCGTCTGCGGTGCCCTTATACCACTCTCCTCCCACCCGCTGGGACGCCGGCAGGATTTCTACAAATTCCCGATCACTGATCTGGTGCTTGGACCAACCCTGGACCAGGTGTCGAATCAGGGAATGGGCCTTGTACTGGGTAAGCACCCCGATGCGGCGTATACCTGAGTTAATCAGATTGGACAGGGGGAAATCGATAATCCTGAACTTGCCACCAAAATGCAGGGCAGGCTTGGCCCGCCACAGGGTAAGCTCATGCAGCCTGGACCCCTGACCACCGGCGAGGATCAAGCCCAGGGTTTGCCTTGTCAGCCGACTGACGAATCGTGAATATTCGTAATGCTCTTCACTCATGTATTGTTTCTCCGCCGCCACGGGGTTCTGGTTGCATCAGGATTAAACCAGTATAAGGCCGTGCCTGCACCCCGACAGCCAAATATTGCATGAATTTGAGAAAATCTTCCCGGGAACACGCTTCGTCCCGGGCCATCGCCAGGGCGACGGGCCTCAGGCTTCCGGCAGCCTGCGGGCTGTGGCGACCATATCTCTAATGGAGTCCTTCAGGGACGAGGGAAGCTGGTCAAAACTCATGCGCCAGCGCCAATTGTCCTCCGAGGTCCCCGGTCGGTTGAGACGCGACTCGGAACCCAGCCCCAGGTAGTCCTGCATTGGCGCTATGGCTATTCTGGCCTCGCTGGAAAAGGCCAACTGGATCAGGTCCCGGGCAATGGTCTCGGCGCTGCCGCCGGTGATTGACAACACCACTTGCCGGGTATGCTCAATTTCCTCCGGCGAGCGAATGTCATCGGGACTTCCGGTGAACCACCCTACGGTGGTGTCGTTATCGTGTGTGCCTGTGTAACACACGCTGTTGGGACCAATCGATTCTATCGAAAAGCCTTTGTTACCCACTTCAAACTGGAGCACCCTCATACCCGGAAACTGCTGGCGGTCCCGCAATGCTTCGACTTCGGGTGTGATCACACCCAGGTCCTCCGCCACGATGGGTAGTCCCCCAAGCTCGGCCTTCATGGCGTTGAACAGGGCGTCACCCGGACCGGCAACCCAGCGCCCGTTACGGGCCGTATCAGCCCCGAACGGCACCTCCCAGTAGGACTCGAAGCCCCGGAAGTGATCAATCCGGACAATGTCGGTCTGACTCATTGCATGACGAAGTCGTTCAATCCACCAGCGATATCCCTGAGCCTCGTGGTAATCCCAGTTGTACAGGGGATTGCCCCATAACTGCCCGTCGTCACTGAAATAATCCGGTGGAACGCCGGCCACGTGGGTCGGGGTGCCGCCGCTGTCTATTCTGAGAATTTCGGGATGGGCCCAGGCATCGGCGCTGTCCAGGGCAATGTATATCGGCATGTCACCAAACAAGCAGATATTATTTTCGGCCGCGTATCGCCGCAAGCTGGCCCACTGCCTGTAGAACAGGAACTGAACAATCCTCACCGTTTCCAGGTCGTCGGAAAAACGGCCGGCAACATCGTCCAGGGCCTGCCTGTCCCGATGAGCATATTTGTCAGCCCATTCACCCCAGGGACGTTGATCGTGCTGCGCTTTCAAAATCCGATACAAGGCGTAGTCATGCAGCCAGGCTCGATCGTTTTTTTTCAGGAAATCCCGGTATTCTTTTTTAAGGTCATCGCCGGCCAATGCGTCAAACCGGCTCGCTGCCCGACGCAGCAAGGCGCCCTTTTTCGGAATCAGGTTGCCATACTCAACAAAATCCGGGGACAAGCCCCTCAGGCCGTCGGCTTCCACAGAGGTAAGCAAACCAAGCTGAACCAGTCCCGCGACATCAATCAGCATTTCATTGCCGGCAAAAGATGAAAGCGGCTGGTAGGGAGAATCGCCGTAAGCGGTAGGACCAGTCGGCAGAAATTGCCAGACGCCAATTTCCATCTCGTTCAATGCATCGATAAATCTGAACGCATTGCCGCCAATTTCCCCAATACCATAATCGCCCGGCAGCGAGGTCAGGTGCATGCAGACACCGGCCACCCTACTCCCGGGGAACCCGACACGACCTGCTTGATGTTGATCACGCATACTTATCCAACTCTACGAACCCGGGGTTTAGCTGATTTAAACGGCCCATGGCCTCACCCACCGAAGGATTATCCGGCTCCGATGTGACTCCGGAGCCGCCGACATCCTTCGCTGGCAACCTGGCTCCCGATGCAATGCCCGGAGACTGCCCTTTGGGCGATAACTGCCACGTTTTCCACGATCCTGCCCGGCTAACCGCCCCCCGCTGTATGACGGGTTGGCCTACCGATTGCCGAAAAAATCATCGCCTTATGTATCACAGTTCAGAGAGGATTGAATTAGGGAAACGCCCTGTCGAGATTATTTGCCCTGCCATTTGGCGTCTACAATTAGTTGTTTTAAATAGACTTTCACGCCTGGACGAACACAGGTGCCCGGCCAGACAATACAATACATCGCCCTGGCTCACTTGGGACATACCGCAGTTTGCCGCAAGAGTTTTTCTCACCGGCGTGAGTCCGGGTAACATTAGCACTCCTGAAATTTGGCGGAAGACCTATGAAAGAACCCTGTTTGCTTGTTGGCGACATCGGCGGCACCAATGCCCGATTCGCCATTGCCGATTCCGACCGACCAGGTTTCTCCAGGGAAATCACCCTGGCCTGTGGCGACTTCGACTCGGCGAACAGTGCAATCAGGGAGTACCTGGCCCAGGCGAACGCGCCAGATCCCGACATCATTTGCTTTGCCGCTGCGGGACCCATCGTTGATGGACGAGTGCGCTTCACGAACAATCACTGGAGCCTGGATGCCCATGAATTGCGCGACAGCTTTGATGCCCGGGCCATCAAACTGCTGAATGACTTTGAAGCCATCGCCTATTCCATCCCCAGCCTGGGCAAAGAAGATTGCATGCCCATTGGCTTGCCCGAACCCATCGAACTAGGTAGCAACGATTTCAACATCGGCATCATCGGGCCCGGCACAGGCCTGGGCGGGGTAGGCCTGTGCCAGCGAAACTCGATGCTGTTCCCGATCGTCGGGGAAGCCGGTCATACAGGCTTTGCACCGGAATCCCAGGTACAGATTCAAATACTCTCTATCCTGCACGAGCGCTTTGACCGGGTATCTGACGAACGCCTGGTATCCGGACCCGGCCTGGAGAATCTCTACTGGGCGCTTGCCAGGTTGCATAACAAATCCGTGGCACCCGCTTCAGCCGCAAAAATCTGTCAACTGGCCGAGAATAATGAAGATCCCCGAGCCGTCGAGGCCGTGCAGATGTTTTTCGAGATTCTTGGCCAGGTCGCCGGCAACATGGCCCTGGTACTGGGCGCCCGCCAGGGGATGTTTATCGCCGGCGGGATAGCCCAGCGCTACCCCGCCATGCTCCTGAGCAGTGGATTCCGGGCTGCTTTTGAAGCCAAGGGCCGGCATCGATCCCTGATGGAAAAAATCCCCACCCAGCTGATTTGCTACCCCCAGCCGGGGCTGCTGGGAGCCAGCTATATGGCCCTGCAGTTACACAACAGCAGCAAATGAACCCTCAGGCAGTAATTATCCCCGGCTAGTCACGGAAATTCCGTATTTCGGGCCACAGCAGCCGGGCCTAGCATCAGGGTTCAAGGCCACTTGCCGGCCGC
>JBFFTZ010000224.1:0-4675 GCA_041571575.1 Gammaproteobacteria bacterium
CGCCTCGTATTTTTGCTCGTTCATCTCGTCCATGGTGACGTAGGTGGGCACCAGCCAGGCACCGCGTTCTTTCATGAGCGTCAGTGTCTCGACGGACAGGTAGCTGCCATGCTCGATGCTGCGTGCACCGGCCAGCACCGCGGCCCGTGCGCCTTCATCACCGTGGGCGTGGACCATGACCGGCACATTGCGCTTGGCGGCTTCCTCGACCACCACCCGTAATTGATGCTCGGTGTAGACCTGCTCCCGGGGGTCGGTGTCGGCGCGTCCGGCACGCTCGGTGCCCCGGGTCTTGATCACATCCACGCCGCGATCGATGTTGATGTTCACCAGGGCGCGCAGTTGCTCGTCGCTCTGCACCCCATCGAACAGCGGGACAAGACGGGGGTCGGCCAGCACGGAGTCATCCAGGTTAGGGGTGACATAGACGCCGGCGGCCACCATGTCGGGACCGGGGATCTTGCCTGCCCGGGCCAGCTCGCGAATGGTCACGTCCTGGTAGGCGGGGGTGGTGGCGCTGCGCACGGTGGTGACGCCGGATTCCAGGGCGCGTTTTGCCTGGTCCAGGTTCTCCAGGTGGGTGTGCACATCGAACAGGCCGGGCAGCAGGTAGTTGCCCTGGCAGTCGATGACCTGGTAACCAGCCGGGATGGCAGCACCGGCGGCGTTGATGGCGGTGATCTTGCCCTCATGCACCAGCACCGTGACATCCTCTGCAATGCGGTTGTCCACACCGTTGAACACGTTGGCGTGGGTCAGCGCGTAATCCAGGGCCTGGACGGGCAGTGCCAGCAGCAGTGCGGGCAGGGCGCAGGCCAGCAGGGCTGACAGGCGGGGCAGTGAGGTGGTGCGGAATCGGATCATGTGGGTGCTCGTGCCGGTAAGTTCAGTTCATCCAGAGTCTCACCCCTGCGCGGTAGCAGGGCAAGTCAGTTGTGGGGACAGCTACCTTAATTCAGGTCCTCCATGGTTACCGGCGGCAGTTGCCGGATATCCCGCTGGATGCGCAGCATCCATTTTGCCGTGTGGTCTTTTTCGTGACTCGCCAGGGCCTGGTCCATAAAACGGATCAAGTCGGGATTGTCAGTGTGATGCTCTTTTTCGTTCTCGTACCAAATCCGGGCGAAGGCGCTGCCGAAGAAAAAGGCGGACGAGCTCTTGATCTCTGCCTCAAACGCGCCCTCAGGTTCCAGTCCCGCTTTTTCCCGGGTCTGGGTCCGGCGCAGGAAGTTCAGTGAATTCACCAGGTATGAATCGACGATTTTGATTTCTTCCAGGGTCATGGAGGCCGGGTCCATCAATGACTTTGTCCATGCGGCGGCACCGTGTTCGCCCAGCATCGCGATTTCCAGGTCCTGGTAGGCCTTTAATGCCTCGGCCTCTTGCTCGGCCCGGGCGATGTTGTTGCCTTGATACATCTGCAGGGCCACCAGCAGCAATCCCAGGAACACGCCCAGGTTGCCGACCAGTTTCATCCAGTCATTCACTTGGTGAAATTTCACCATCTTGCTTCCCTCCATGTGATGCCGGTGCGTGCCGGCAATGGGCTGTACTTATTGGCTTGTAGTTATTGGCCTGTAAGCAATATGGCATTTGAGGGGGATTGTCGAGCAGTCGCGGCGGCGTTTTGATTGCCGTTGGTGGGAATCATGGCGCATAGTTAGCCGGCGTGTGGTCCCGATGTCGGGACCGGTGAGCCTGCTCCTGGAGGTGTCTCATGAGGCGTCCGAAATTGCCCGGCAGCAAAGCCGGGGCTAAGCAGGGGCTGTTGCTGCTGGTCGCGATGTCGCTGTGCGTCCTGTCCGGTTGTGCGACCACCGCGGAACCCACTTACCGATATACCCTGTCAGAGCCGGTGCCGGCCCTGGTGCGCTACCGGGTTTTCGAAGGCGATGATCTTGTGTTGACCCTCAGGGATGACTCGGTCGTGGTGCTGAGGGTTTCCTCGGTGGATGAAGTGGCTATCCATGGCAAGGATGGAACGGTGGTTCCCATCGCCGATATTCGTGAGCTGCGCTCTCCCGACGAGGAGTATGGCGTGGGGGACGCCGCATTGGGGATTGCCGTGTACACGGTAATGGTTCCCGTGAGCATCCTCATGTTGCCGGTGGCGCTGCCGATGTTACTTTTCTATGACTGGGAAAAAGTAGGGGATTGGTATGACGATCGTCTGTGCCGGGTCGTGGCCCATCCGGAGTTTTACGGTTATACGGGCGAGGGCGAGATTCGCGAGGGCGACAAGACGCCGCCCTTCCAGGAAGTGCAGGACGAGATGGCCGAGCGGGAGTTGCAGTGCGATGCACTGGCCCGGGTGGAGTCTTACTGCGCAAGCAACAGCGACTCGGGGCCGGCGTACCAGGAATGCGTTGCCAGGATGCTGCCCATGGAAGAGGCCGGGCTGGTGGCGTTTTACGGCTGGTCTGACGGCGCCCTGTGCCGGCTGAATCAACACCCCGAGAACTATGAGTTATTAGCCGCCCAGACGGCCGAGCAACGTGAATCCGTGTTGGAAGTGGTCCGTTTAGCCCTGGGAGCCAGGGACCTGGACTGCGCCGGCGCGGATGAGACCGGGTCCCCGGCTCCGGCGAATTAGGGTAACTGTCACCGTAATTACTGGAATTACTGGTTTGCCCCGGCGGGGAAGTTCCCGAGGCCCCGGCCGCAACGGATTCAGGTACCTGTCCCCTTAATTACTCATTTGCTGCCGGTGGGCGTCGGCAGTGCTGCTTATTTATTGTTTTTAAAGCAATAAAGCACTTGAGGGGATAGTCGAGGAATTGCCCTGGCGGCCCGGGGTGGTGGGAGTGGCCTGCATGACGCCGTTGCGCAGGCGGCATAATGGACATCCGAAGGCTGTATTGCTTACCCCCGGCTGGGCCCATGCTGTACAATTGTTGGCTTCTTTTCCCTATGTAAACAACCTTTCAGGCGAGAACTATTGTGAGCACTTTTGACCAACAACTTGAAAAAGTAAAAACTCAGCCCGGTTTCATCGCAGCCCTCGACCAGAGCGGCGGCAGCACACCCAAGGCCCTGGGCCTGTACGGCGTGACCTCTGATGCCTGGACCGACGAGGAAGGGATGTACACCGTGGTGCATGCCATGCGTACCCGCATCATGACCTCACCGAAGTTCGGCGGCGACCGCATCCTGGGCGCCATCCTGTTCGAGAACACCATGGACCGCCAGGTCGAAGGCAAGAGCACTGCCGACTACCTGTGGAGCGTGAAGAACGTGGTGCCTTTCCTGAAAGTCGACAAGGGTCTGGCTGATGAGGAAGACGGCGTGCAGATGATGAAGCCCATGCCCGAGCTGGGCGCGCTGCTGATCAAAGCGAAGGCCGCCGGAATTTTCGGCACCAAGATGCGTTCGGTGATCAAGCAGGCTAACGAAGCCGGTATCAAGAAGATCGTTGCCCAGCAGTTTGAAGTTGGCAAGCAGATCGTGGCTGCCGGCCTGGTGCCGATCATCGAGCCCGAAGTGGACATCCACTGCCCGGAAAAAGCCAAGGCTGAAGACATACTGAAGGCTGCCCTCATGGCCGAGCTGAACGCTCTGGGTCCGAACGAGCTGGTGATGCTGAAGCTGACCCTGCCCGAGGTGGACAACCTGTACGCTGACTGCGTCGCTCACCCGAACGTGGTTCGTGTGGTGGCCCTGTCCGGCGGTTACTCACGTGAAGAAGCCAACGATCGCCTGTCTCGTCAGAACGGCATGGTCGCCAGCTTCTCACGCGCCTTGTCCGAAGGCCTGAACGCGAATCAGACCGCCGAGGAGTTCGACGCCATGATCGATGCCTCTATCCAGAGCATCTTCGACGCCTCGAACACCTAGACGTCGGCGTTAAAGAAGACCCAAGGCCTCCGGGGAGCAATCTCCGGGGGCTTTTTTTATGGATTTAATTGGGGACAGTCACCTATTTTCTTCTCGATTAAATTGGTGACTGTCACTAATTATTTGCGGTGACTTTTTGGCTTGGGGGTAACGGAAAAGTCGGCATTAAATGTATCCGGCCCCTTTTTGTCCATTTTTCAGCACGCCTTCCCATTACGCTGACTAGTGTTTGTCTAAAACATTTTATGACGGTAACTGTCGCCATATTCGGGGAGTAATCGGTGCCTGTGCGTTTTTAGTCCCGGTGGGTTAACGTATAGCTGTGTTTGTGGTTGCGACGAGTCTGGGTTGTTTTCAGGAGCAAGTTTGATGGTCGGAAAATTCAGGATTCTAGGAACACTTGGCCTGGCGCTTTTGTTGTCCAGCGCTGCTGGTCTTGCCACCGATGGGCCTTCGCCCGGTGCCCAGGATATGCCGGGTGCGGAGGGCACTTTTGCATTCAAGCCGGCGGACTGGCAGGGCGGGGCGACCACCTGGTGGATGGATAGCGACGGTGTGGATCCGGGTACTCCCGGCTGCCATATAGGCACCGACGATAAGGGCAAGCCCAATGGCCGGATGTTCGGCGAGGCCTGCATGGCCGATGGCAAGCTGGTTGAGTCCAATCCGGGCGCCAATCAGCTGCACAGCCACAAGAACGACATCGGGCATCCGGACAAGTTCGATTGCAACGCCTGGTGCGTTGGCAAGGGTGCCACCAAGGGTTCTTGCGTTGCCGCCGAGGCGCCGCCGTGCGAGCAATCAGCGATGTGCAAGTGCGAGTAATCAAATAGGGTGTCAG
>JBFFTZ010000225.1:0-4644 GCA_041571575.1 Gammaproteobacteria bacterium
CCAATTGAAGGTGCGCGACATGCGAGCAGTGGTTTGTAGTGAGCTTGGTGGTCCTGACAAACTCGCCCTGAAGGAGATCGAGTCACCGGTAGTTGGGCCGGGTCAGGTAAAGCTTGCTGTGCATGCAGCGTCGTTCAATTTTCTGGATACCCTGATTATCCGCGGCCTGTACCAGGACCGTCCTGACTTGCCTTTCGTGCCGGGCGCCGAAGCCGCGGGCCGTGTAGTGGAGCTCGGCGAGGGGGTCACTCACCTGAAACCCGGTCAAGCGGCGATTGCCCTGGCCGGTACCGGCGCGTTTGCCGAGGAACTGGTGGCCGATGCCCGGCGCGTCCTGCCGATACCCGAGGGCTTTTCCATGAAGGTCGCCGCCAGCTTCGCCACCGCCTATGGAACCTCTCACTATGCATTGGCCCAGCAGGCAGGGCTGAAGTCCGGGGATACCTTGCTGGTACTGGGCGCTGCCGGTGGTGTAGGACTGGCAGCCGTGGAATTGGGCAGGCTGATGGGGGCAACGGTCATCGCGGCGGCCAGTTCCCGGGAGAAGCTGGATGCAGCCCGGGAAGCCGGGGCCAGTGAATTCATCAATTACAGCGAGGAAGACCTCAGGACCCGGGTGAAGGAAATCACCGATGGGCGGGGAGTGGATGTTGTGTATGACCCGGTGGGCGCTGATTTGGCGATCCCGGCGATTCGCAGCCTGGCCTGGGGTGGGCGTTATCTCGTCATTGGTTTTGCCGGCGGCGCTATTCCCGAACTACCCCTTAACCTGTTGCTGCTCAAGGGAGCGAGCGCGGTAGGGGTATTCTGGGGTGCATGGGCACAGCGGGATCCTGCCGGCGCCGCCGCGAGCTTCCGACAGCTGATGAGCTGGCTCGCCAGTGGCGAACTTCGTCCCAACATTCGCGAGTGTTACCCGCTTGCGGATTTTGAAAAAGGTTTTATTTCCCTGCAGAGCCGAAAGGCGGTTGGGAAAGTGGTTTTGACAGTGGCCGCCGAGGCCAAGGACTAGACAGATGAGCTCAAAGGCATACGTTATTGTTCGTGCGGATGTGACGGATCCCGAGGCATACGAAGAGTACAAGCAGCATTCGGGCCCGGCAGTGGCCAGGTATGGAGGACACTTCCTGGCACGGGGCGGATTGATCGAGACCCTGGAAGGAGATGAGGAGAGCCGCAGGGTGGTCTTGATTGAGTTTCCAGATCTGGATACTGCGCGGCGATGGTACAGCTCGCCGGAGTATCAGCTCGCCATCTCGATTCGCAAGGATGCCGCGAAGGCACAGTTCCTATTGCTCGAAGGTGTTTGAGCAGGATTGATTCGCGTAGTCTCAACACAGCAATCGCATTGGAAAGCCCAATGCGTATCAACACCGGCAGAGCCATGAAAAAATTATCTCTGAGCAAGGAAAAAATCAAGATCCTGTTACTGGAAGGCGTAAGCGACGCCGCTGTCCAGTCATTCAAGCATGCGGGTTACAAAAACATCACCAGTTTGTCCCATGCTTTACCCCACGATGAACTGATAAAGAAAATCAAGGGTGTTCATTTCCTGGGTATCAGGTCCCGCAGTCAGATCAATGCCGAGGTGCTTTCCCGCGCGGAGCGTTTGGCGGCGGTGGGGTGCTTCTGTATCGGCACCAACCAGGTTGACCTTGCGGCTGCCGAGGCGCTGGGAATACCCGTGTTTAATGCGCCATTTTCCAACACACGCAGCGTCGCCGAACTGGTACTAGCCGAGATTATTTTACTGATGCGTGGAGTGCCTGAAAAGAATGCCCGGGCGCATCGTGGCGTCTGGGAAAAAAGTGCAGCGAACGCCTATGAGATTCGCGGCAAGAAGTTGGGTATCGTGGGTTACGGTCACATTGGTACCCAGCTTGGCATCATGGCGGAAAGCCTGGGTATGCGGGTGCTGTACTACGACATCGAGCACAAGCTTCCCCTTGGCAATGCCATCCCGGTGGACAGCCTTCATGAATTATTGTCCGGTGTGGATGTGGTGTCCTTGCATGTGCCGGAGACCCCACAGACTCGCAACATGATCGGCGCCCGGGAGTTGGCGTTGATGCCAAGGGGGCGTTACCTGATAAATGCTTCCAGGGGGACGGTGGTGGACATCGAGGCGCTGGTTGACGCGTTACGCGATGGGCACTTGCATGGTGCCGCGGTCGATGTATTTCCGGTGGAGCCCAAATCGAACGATGATGAGTTTGTCTCGGCACTTAGGGAATTTGATAACGTTATCCTGACTCCGCATATCGGTGGCAGTACCCAGGAGGCCCAGGAAAATATTGCCCTGGAAGTGGCGGGCAAGCTGGTTAAATACAGCGACAACGGTTCGACCATGACCGCGGTGAACTTTCCCCAGGCAGCGATCCCTGATCATTACGACAAGCGCCGTATTTTGCACATCCATCACAATCTTCCCGGTGTGCTGGAAAAAATTAACCGCGTGTTTTCCGATCGCGGCGTGAATATCGCCTCTCAATACCTGCAAACCTCAAGATCTATCGGCTATGTGGTGATGGATGTCGAGCTGGAAGACGCCAAGCCCCTGGTGGAGGCTCTCCGAGAAATTGAGGGCACCATCCGAACCCGCATGTTGCACTAGGACAGATGATGCAGTCGGGTCAAACCGCCAGGTTGTCGTTGCTGGGTGCCGCGGTACTGTTCTCCACTGGAGGGGCAGCTATCAAGCTGCTGAGCTTTACCGGTTGGCAGGTGGCCTGCATGCGCAGTGCCCTGGCCGCGGGAGTTATCTGGCTCTTGTTGCCCCAGGCGCGCAAGGCGTGGACTCCCGGTGTGCTGGGTGTGGCCGTGTGTTTTGCCGCAACCATGATTTTCTATACCCTCGCTAACAAGCTAACAACCGCTGCCAATGCGATCTTCCTGCAATCTACTGCGCCCTTGTATCTGCTGATACTCGGTCCGCTGCTGCTCAAGGAAGCGGTACACAAGGTTGATCTGTTGCTCATGGTCGTACTTGGCACCGGCCTGGTATTTTTGCTGACGGGGCAGGAAACCGTCACCGCAGCGGCCACCGATCCGGTGCGGGGAAATATTCTTGCAGCCTGTGCGGGTGTGAGCTGGGCGTTTACCGTGCTGGGTTTGCGTTGGCAGTCGCGCCGGGGTGAGGCCGGGGATAATTCTGCCCTGACCTGCGTGGTGGCAGGTAATGTCCTCGCCTGCCTGGTTGCCGGGACCATGGCATTTCCAATTCCAGCGGCACCGGTCGGGGACTGGATGGTTGTGGTTTACCTGGGGGTTGCCCAGATTGCCCTGGCGTATTTTTTCCTCACCCGGGGAATCAGCAAGGTTCCGGCCCTGGAGGCTTCGTTGCTGTTGCTGCTTGAACCGGTTCTAAGCCCCGTGTGGGCCTGGTTGGTCCACAGAGAAGAGCCCAGCCTTGCGGCACTGGCAGGTGGGGCAATGATCCTTCTGGCCACGGTGATCCGGGCCTTTACCAATGCGGAGCGGGCGACACCGGCAAACTAACTTCGGTCCAGGGTCTCGCAAATCAGATCGATGATGTCCTGCTCATCCCGAAGGCTGCATATTAGCGCTGCATCCACGGCGTATCCGTGCTCCGCCGTCAGGGCTTCATAGCGGGGCTTCCGGTGAGCGCTCAGGCGCGGAAATATCCATTGCACAAAATCGTCCGGATCGATGTCATTGGGTCCAGCCAGTGACCGTTCGGCGAGATAGATGGCCAGTTGCGCCTGAAAAAAGTCTTCCCGGTAATACAGGGGCTTGGGATTCGACACCGCCCGCCTGATGAGTTCCTGTTCCATGTCCTGATCGGGTCGCAGGTAGAGAATGAGAGTGTTGTTGCTCAGTGCAGCCATCATCTCATCGTCATCCAGTTCGCAAACACTGCCGCCCGCATCGTTGATGAAGTGCTCGTAGCCGTATATTTCGCGTCCTTTTCCAATGAATTCCGGCACATCCTTCATGGCCTGTATTTCCGCGTCCCGGTGCAGTCGCTGGCGGCGAAGGAATTCTTCCAGCGGCAGTCCACCCAAGTCAGGTCGGCCAACCTTGCCCAGGAAAGTGGAGATAGGGCTAAGATTCTCAACGGTCACATTACTTGCGATGTATATGGAATCGCTGCGCAGCAATTCCCTCAGGAAATCCACTTGCATGGCCTGGCGTTTGATGTTGTCGAGTATCGGCTCCTCCAGGTACTTGGTGCCGATCCGGTAGTCACCGGAGAAGTGGAACCAGTTGTTCTTTGGCAGGTGATTGGCCAGGGTGGTCTTACCCACTCCGGACATGCCCAGCAAAGTGATCGCCTTGTTGGGCCACTTTCGGAATTCGCTAGAGTTCATATGCATCGGGGCATTCTTGCCTCGTGGGAAGATGAATGCAATACGGACTTTTGGCCCGCTACGTGAAGCCGGGCGTGTACCCGGAACCGGTTTGCAGCGCGGGCGGGTTCGTAAAGCACCTGCAAATGGTCATCAGACCCATAGTGATGCGTGGGCATGGAAACGGGTGGAGATTTCGCGAATTTGTCCCTTATGTAAAGCGGGAAAGTGTCGGGAAACTTTACACTTTGTTAAAGTTTTAATTACAGGAAAGCCGTAACATATTGAATTCCATATTATTTATACTTTTGGCACGACGATTGTATAACCTTAC
>JBFFTZ010000226.1:0-4644 GCA_041571575.1 Gammaproteobacteria bacterium
ACTGCACCGCTCCCGAAGCAATGGTGAACCACAGGCCCAAGGGGATCAGGACAAATATAAGGACCTTGCCCCAAAGCAGGTCATTCAGCATTGCTAACATTCAGCTCTCCAGCATTTCCTGGCGGATTCAGCCCGCCAGGACTATTTCTTGTAGGCCTGGGGCCTTTCGGTGTTCAGCTCCAGGTAGCGATCGCGTAACAAGGTAGCACGACTCACCATGGGAATTGCCTGGCCACGGATAAGCACCTGGGTCCCGCCCGTGAAATCAAGTACCGGAAAGATCCGGCAAATCGAAAGGCTACTGCTCCAGTGCCTCCAGGGACTTCAGGCGGGCCGCCTCAAACTCATCCCCGGGATACCAGGCCTGCTTTTCATCTGCATTGGCCATGATGAGTCCGGCCCAGAAGCCGAAGCGTGCATCGTCCAGCATGCCATCGAAATTCCAGTCATCAGTCAGTTCGTCGCTGGGCTGGTGGTAGTTACGCGTGGTGTATGCATCCACCATCTCTGCCCCCCACTCCTTGGAGTGCCCGACGAAATCGGTGCCGCCTTTCACATACAGGCCAGGCACACCGACAATCGCCAGGGAAAACTGGTCAGAGCGGTAATAGATACCCTTGTCCGGGAACTGGTCACCCACCAGTTCACGCCCCTGGTAGTCTGCGACCTGCCGGGCCACCGCATCCAGGCTTGATTTACCCAGTCCTACAAACGCCACGTCCCGGGTCTTGCCCCAGATATTCATGCTGTCGTAGTTAATGTCACCGGCGATAAGACCCACCGGCACAGGTGAATTGTTGGCGAAATATTTCGATCCCAGCAGACCCTGTTCCTCGGCGCCCACAAACGCAATCATGATGGAACGACGGGGGCGCTCTGGCAGGGATGCGATAGCGCGGGCAATCGCCAGCACCGATGCTGAACCCGACGCATTATCACGGGCGCCGTTGTAAATACGGTCATCCGGATTTACGTTCATGTCCGCCAGGCCAATGCCCAGGTGATCGTGATGAGCGGTGTAAACCACCACTTCCTTTTTCAGCTCAGGGTCGCTGCCCTCGAGAATACCCAGCACGTTGGCCGAGCTTGTATCTGCCAGGGCATTGTCAAAACTGATGGAGGTACGCACATTCAGCGACACGGGCTCGAAGTCCCGCTTCTTGGCTGACTCGATCAGGGCATCCATGTCCTGGCCACCCAGGGTGAACACCTTGCGTGCCGCATCCTCGGTCACCCATGCAGCCATCTGCAAACGGGGTTCGTCGCCGGCGGGCAATTCAAACTGTTCACCAGTCCACGACGTTTGTACTACCTGCCAGGGGTACCCTGCCGATGGCGTGGTATGGATGATGATTGCGCCGACGGCGCCCTGGCGGGCCGCGCTCTGGTACTTGTACATCCAGCGACCGTAGTACAAGCGTCTCTCGCCTTCGAACAACTCCGGATCGAAGTCGGGATCATTATTGAGCATGACCAGCACCTTGCCGGTCAGGTCCTGACCCTTGAAATCATCCCAGTCGTATTCCGGGGCCTGGATGCCATAGCCGACAAATACCAGTTCGCCGTCTTCAACCGTGGAGCGCTCCGCCTGTACGCCGCTGCCAACAATGAATTCCTCGCTTTGCTGCAAGGCGAAGGACTCGCCCTCCCGGGTAAAGGTCCAGGATGCGGGCTGTGAGGAGTTAATGCCGATCAGGGCGAAAGGCTGCTCCCAGCCACCATCGGCGGCTGCCGGCTTGTAACCCATGGCGGCAAGTTCTTTTGCCAGGTAGGCACGCGCCTTGGCATCGCCAGGGCTGCCGGGGCCGCGGCCCTCATAGGCATCACTGGCAATCTCGGCCACGGTGGCGCGAATGTCTTCTGCGGAAATCATCTCGGAGGCGGCAACAGCCTCGGCGGTGAACACCGTATCAGGGGCAACCGCATCCGGCCCCGGCGCCTTGGGCGCATCGCAAGCAGAAAGCAGGAAGGCGGATAAAAACAGGGTGAAAATTGCACGCATAAAGAAAATCCCGGATTTTGGCAGGGTTACAAAGTCACGGAGGGTAGCAGTTATCAGGCCCCGCGTCAGGTATCGTCCCTACGGTATAAGGCTAGTCACTGGCCTTCAGGCGGGCACCCTCGAAGGCCGCCAACTGGGCTTCCGTGGCTTTCTCCAGGTAACGCTCTTTATAGTCACCGTAGGGCATGCCATAAACTCCTTCCCTGGCCTGGTCGTAGTCCATATCCACACCCCGTTGCTGCGCCTCGGCGCGATACCACTTGGCGATGCAGTTACGGCAGAAAAAGGCCAGGTTCATCAGCTCGATATTCTGAACTTCCGGGTATTTTCCAAGGTGATCCAGTAACCGACGAAAGGCGGCAGCTTCAATTTCAGTGCGGGTTGCATCGTCCAGTGTCTTGTCCAGGCTCATGGGGGTCTTCCGTTGGCTTACAGGGAGGCGGCCAGTCGGCTGCCCTGGTTGATGGCTCGCTTGGCATCCAGTTCCGATGCCTCGTCGGCGCCACCGATAATGTGTACCGGAATCCCGGCCGCCCTCACCGGCTCTGCCAGCTCTCTCAGGGGCACCTGGCCGGCGCACAGGATGACATTATCCACATCGAGCCAGGTTGGATCGCTGCGATCCTTGCCATGGCTGACCAAAATGCCCCGGTCTTCGATGCGTTCGTAATTTATGCCACCCATCATGCGAACCCGGCGCATTTTCAGGCTGGCCCGGTGTATCCACCCGGTGGTCTTGCCCAATCCCCCACCCAGCTTGCCCGCAGAGCGTTGCAATAGCGTGACCTCTCTTTCCGGCGCCGGCACCCTGGGCCCACTCTCGGACACGCCACCGCGAGTTTCCGAGGGATCAACAACCCCCCACTCTTCCAGCCATTCCTGCAGGTTCAGGGTACTGGAGTGACCGCCGGTCACCAGGTATTCCGCCACGTCGAAGCCTATGCCTCCGGCGCCTATGATGGCCACGCGCTTGCCCACCGGGGCCTTGCCACGCAGGACATCGATGTAGCTGAGCACCATGGGGTGATCCTGGCCGGGTATTTTCGGGTCCCTGGGCAGTACGCCGGTGGCGATCACCACGTCATCGTAGCCGGCATTCACCAGGTCCTCACTGCTCACCCGTTTGTTAAGTTTCACGTTGACCTCGTGCAACTCCAACTGGCGCCGGTAATAGGCAATCATGTCATGGAACTCTTCCTTGCCAGGCACCTGCTTGGCCATGTTCAGCTGACCACCGATTTCGCCGGCAGCGTCAAACAGGTCGACCTTGTGACCACACTGGGCCAGCACTACCGCCGTGGACAAGCCGGCGGGTCCGGCACCGACGATAGCCACCTTTCGGGGAGCTTCGGTAGGCCGGTAATTCAGCTCCGTTTCATGACAGGCACGGGGATTCACCAGGCAGGAGCTCATCTTGTTCTTGAAGGTGTGATCCAGGCAGGCCTGGTTGCAGGCGATACAGACATTCACCTCGTCCGCCCTGCTCTGCTCGGCCTTGAGTACAAACTCGGGATCGGCCAGCAAGGGGCGAGCCATGGAAACCATATCAGCGCAACCGTCTGCCAGCACCTTTTCCGCCACCTCGGGTACGTTGATACGGTTCGACGTAATCAGGGGGATATTGACCTCCTGTTTCATCTTGCGGGTGACCCAGGTGAACGCCGCCCTGGGCACCGAGGTGGCAATCGTCGGCACCCTGGCCTCGTGCCAGCCGATACCGGTATTGATAATGGTAGCTCCTGCAGCCTCGATGGCCTTGGCCAGCATCACCACCTCTTCCCAGGTACTGCCATCGGGAACCAGGTCGATCATGGAAAGACGGTAGATGATGATGAAATTCTCGCCCACGGCCTCGCGGGTGCGCGCAACGATCTCTACCGGCAGCCGCATGCGGTTGCTGTAATCGCCGCCCCACATATCCTTGCGCTTGTTGGTGTGGGTAACCAGGAACTCATTGATGAAATACCCTTCCGAGCCCATGATTTCCACGCCATCGTAGCCAGCCTCCTGGGCCAGCACGGCGGACCGGACGAAGGCCTTGATCTGCTTCTCCACGCCCTGGGTAGACAACTCACGGGGCACAAAGGGAGTAATCGGGGATTTCACTTTGGACGGGGCGACCAGGAACGGATGGTAGCCATACCGTCCGGCGTGGAGTATCTGCATAGCGATCTTGCCGCCTTCGGCATGTACCGCATCGGTGACCAGTTTGTGTTTACGCGCATGGCGCTTCCCACTCATCATTCCTGACAGAGGTTTTACCCAGCCGGCCACGTTGGGCGCATACCCGCCGGTCACGATCAGGCCCACCCCTCCCCTGGCCCGCTCGGCAAAGTAGGCTGCCAGCCGTTCATGTTTGTTCCCGTCCTCCAACCCCGTATGCATGGAGCCCATCAGCACACGATTTTTCAGGGTAGTGAATCCCAGGTCCAGGGGCGACAGCAGGTGAGGATAAAGGGGGTGTTCCATACACAGAGATCCTTGATGACAATGGCGAAAATATTCGGTTACGCAGAGAAAAAGCCCCGCCTACTTTGCCGCGACTTGCCCGGCCAGTCCACCGATTTGCGATTCACCCGGCTCATGCCGGGCGCCGGAAACATCCGGACCGGTGTGTTTCCCGGCAACCGGCGTCCAACTTG
>JBFFTZ010000227.1:0-4633 GCA_041571575.1 Gammaproteobacteria bacterium
ACCACGCCGGCGGCCAGTGCGCTGTCCGAGGCCACTTCCAGGCCCGATGACTCGCCAAGCCCCCTGATCCAGGGAGCCACTACCAGGGCGGCGAAGAACCCGTAAACCACTGTGGGAATACCGGCAAGCAGTTCCAGCAATGGCTTGGCCGTCGCACGTACACGGGGGCTTGAATATTCAGCCAGGAAAATGGCCGACATGAGACCGATGGGTACGGCCACAAACATGGCAATCGAGGACACCAGGATGGTGCCGGTAAACAGGGGAACCGCACCAAAGGCGCCGGAGGAACCCACCTGGTCCGCACGGATCGCCGTCTGGGGACTCCACGTCAGCCCGAGCACAAATTCACTGACCGGGACTCGCTCAAAAAATCGCAAGGATTCAAACAGCACCGAAAGCACGATACCCACGGTTGTCAGAATCGCAATACTGGAACACAAGACCAGCACCACTTTGACGAAAGACTCAACCCGGTTGCGGGCTCGAAGCGTCGGGGACACCTTGCTCCACCCAAACGCCAGGGCCAGTACAGACATTGCCAGGCATACAACAACCATGGACAGGCGACTGAGCGAAGTGAAATGCTTGTAGTGCTCGGCCGCGGATTGCTCTACCGCGGTCATCTCGCCGGAAACGATATTGCCCTGGGCGAGATTGCGAATATCGTTAAGAAGCAGACCCAGCCTGTCCGGGTCCAAGGCCTGAATGTCCTGGGGAAGCGAGGACACCAGCAAGGCACGCAAAATCAGCGGCTCCAGGAACACCCAGCTCACCAGCACAACCAGGGCGGGAACCGCAGCCCACAGGGCGGTCCATGCACCATAAAACCCGGGCATCGAGTGCAGGCTGCGCGGCCCACCCTGCCCCGCTGCAAGGCTCAGCGCACGCCTCTTGCCCAGGTGAAACGCCCCGGCAGAGGCAGCAAGCACTATCAAGGTGAGGGTGGAAATCTGCATAGATTTAAGTCAGCTTTGATGAGTTTGCCCGGTTACCCGAGACACAATGCGGCGGCCGGCATAAATGCCAACCGCCGCCACCTGTGGCTCAAGCACCTTGAAACGATTCTACAGGATTATTCCTTGGCCAGGTCCAACGCCGCCAGGCTCAGGATGCGATCCCTGGCTGCCCCGCGTTCCGCGTCCGGCAGGGGAATCAGGCCCCGATCGGCAAGATATCCGAATTCACCCCAGGTATCTTCGCGGGTGAACTCGTCCAAATATTCCTTGATGCCAGGTACTGCCCCTACATGGGCTTTCTTCACGTAGAAGTACAGGGGACGGGAAACCGGGTAGCTACCGTCGGAAATACTGTCGAAGCTCGGCTCGACGCCATCGACCAGGGAACCCCGAATCCTGTCTGAATTCTGGTCCAGGAAGCTGAATCCGAAAATGCCCAGGGCCTTGGGGTTGGCTTGAAGCTTCTGCACGATCAGGTTGTCGTTCTCGCCGGCTTCCACGAAAGCGCCATCTTCACGAACGGTGTGGCAGCTAGTCTTGTAAGCATTCTTGTCGGCACTTTTCATCGCCGCGATGAAACCGAAAGCCTTGCAGCCGCCCTCCATGGCCAGTTCCACGAAGGCATCCCGGGTTCCGGAGGTCGGGGGCGGTCCCAGGACTTCGATGCGGGTGGCAGGCAAGGAAGGATTTACGTCTTTCCAGGTGCGGTAAGGATTGGGCACCAGGTTCTCGGCGCCTGAAGGATTCGGCACATGCTTGGCAAGCGCCAGGAACAGTTCCTTGCGCGTCAGGGACATGGGCTCGGCGTCCTTGGAATTAGCCACCACGATACCGTCATAGCCAATAACCACTTCGACAATGTCATTCACCCCGTTAGAGGCGCAATCGGCTACCTCTGACGCCTTGATCCGGCGAGAGGAGTTCGCGACATCAGGGGTCTGGACACCCACTCCGGAGCAAAACAACTTCAGCCCGCCTCCAGAACCGGTAGATTCAATCTTTGGGGTCTTGAAATTCGTGGTTCTGCCGAAGTTCTCGGCAACAACCGTGGCAAACGGGTACACGGTGGAAGAACCCACTACGCTGATGTAATCACGAGTACTCTGTGCACTGGCAGGCTGGGCAAGCATTGCTCCAGCAAGTAAAGTTGTCGCTATCATTCTTGCAATCACGGTCATCTCCTGAATTTTGATGACAAACCCGAGGCTCTCGTAGCTCGGAAAATTGAATTTACTCATAGACGGGAGACGTTATACCTAGCAATTATTGCAGAAATATTTCGCTTTGCCCGACTGCCCGACGAGACCCCGGCCACAGTCCAGAAAATAGTCAAAATGCTTGATATTTTTTATTTTATTTCAGTTATTTATAGATGTTATTTAATATTTTACTTTATTTACAAAACTTCTTGCCGGACACGATCTAATGACAATAAGGCTCTATGGATTGAAAACTTGTGACACCTGCCGCGCAGCGAGGCGTTGGCTGGACAAGAACGGGGTCGGGTATGACTACCTGGACGTTCGGCAAGATGGACTGGACGCCGCGACGCTGAACGCATTTTTCAGGCAGGCGGACTGGAACTTGCTGCTCAATCGTCGCAGCACAACATGGCGGGGCCTGAGCGAACCTGAACAGCAGGTGGAGGACGCACAGGGGGCCTGTGCGCTGATCCTGGAGCACCCTACCCTGTTGAAACGCCCCGTACTGACCACGGACAACGAACTACTGGTGGGCTTCAAAGCCGACGAGTATGCCCGGGTACTGGGCCAAAGCTAGGGAGCAAACCGATGGGTGATGCCGTATTAGAACTGGCTTGTGAATTGATCAACCGACCTTCGGTCACCCCGGATGACCAGGGTTGCCTGGAAATCATCGCCGACAGGCTGAAAACCATCGGCTTTGAGGTTGAGCCCATGCCATTTGGCGAGGTGAGCAACTTGTGGGCCAGGCGCGGCCACAACTCGCCGTTATTGTGTTTCGCCGGACACACCGATGTGGTGCCCCCGGGTCCCCGTGACCAATGGCGGAATGATCCCTTCGCGGCCGAGGTACACGAGGGCAAACTGTTTGGCCGCGGCGCTGCCGACATGAAAGGCGCCCTGGCTGCCATGGTCTGCGCCTGCGAGCGCTTTTTCGCTGATCACCCCGAGACCATCGGTTCATTGGCTTTTTTGCTTACCAGCGATGAAGAAGGCCTGGCCGTGGATGGCACGCGCAAGGTCGTAGAAAACCTCCAGGCCCGGGGACTGGCCATTGATTACTGCGTTGTGGGCGAGCCCTCAAGTGCGAGACAGCTGGGAGACACCCTGCGCGTAGGGCGCCGGGGATCCCTGAACGGTCATCTGCAAATTGTGGGCACCCAGGGGCATGTAGCCTATCCGGAAGAGGCACACAATCCCATCCACGATGCCGCCAGGGCCATTGCAGCCCTCACCGCCGCTCACTGGGACAATGGCAACCTGGATTTCCCTCCCACCAGCTTCCAGTTCTCAAATATCCAGGGCGGCACCGGCGCAAGCAATGTTATCCCGGGGGATGTCGGCCTGGACTTCAATTTCCGGTTTTCCCCGGAATCCACTGCGGAGTCCCTGCAACAACGCTGCACCCTGATCCTCGATGCCCTGGCCCTGGACTACCAGATCGGCTGGGAACTTTCGGGCCAGCCCTTCTATACCGCGGACAGCCCCCTGCTGGAGGCCGCCAGGCAGGCCATCAGCGAGGTATGCGAGATATCTGCGGAAACCTCCACCGGAGGCGGGACATCCGACGGACGATTTATTGCCCCCACGGGGACGGCAGTGGTGGAGCTTGGCCTGCTGAACCAAAGCATTCACCAGATTAACGAGAACACACCGGTCGCCGACTTGCTGGAACTGAGCAAGATCTACGAGCGCATCATGGAACTCTTGCTGCTATGATCTAGCCGGCGAAATTTCCGGCCGGCAAGGCTGGCCGGGGAATGACTAAACCTTTCGGGGAGAATTTGGTGATCGAACACTTCATGTACCGACGCAGGCTGAACGGATTGGGCGCACTGGTGTGCGGCGGCTTAATGGGTTTCGCCCTGTACCAGCAGCATATCGTGGGACTGGAACCCTGCCCGCTTTGCGTCTTCCAGCGGGTGGGCGTGATCGGCCTGGGTATCATTTTCGGCATTGCTTTCCTGCATGCGCCAAAGACTGTCGGGTCACGAATCTACGGTGTTTTGCTGTTAATCCCCGGCGGCTTTGGCGCCGGCGTGGCAGCCCATCACATGCGGCTGCAGTCGCTACCGGCAGACGAGGTGCCTGCCTGCGGCCCCGGATTGAACTACATGCTGGACACCTTCCCACTGAGCGATGCGCTGAAAATGGTTTTCCAGGGCTCCGGCGAGTGCGCGAAGATCGTCTGGTCATTCCTGGGAGTCAGCATGCCTGGATGGGTACTGATCTGGATGGTAATCCTGACCGTGGGAGGCCTGCTGGCCAACTGGGCGGTAAAAAAGGACTGAGTTGAGGGAGCCTGCTAGGGAGCGGGCTCAGCGCCTTCCTCACCGTCGGACCCCCGCAACATGTCATCAAGACTGGTGTGCCGTACGTCCTTGCCCTTGACGGTATAAATCACGTATTCACAAATGTTCTTGGTGTGATCGCCGATCCGTTCCAGTGAACGCACTATCCACATCACATCAA
>JBFFTZ010000228.1:0-4627 GCA_041571575.1 Gammaproteobacteria bacterium
CCAGGTACCGTCTGAGGTTTGCCAGGAACAAGGGAGCGATGTCCTCCACGAAGCTCACGGCCGAGGTGTGGGCAGTGATAATCACACCCGGGCAGTTCCACAGCGCATGGCCCGTAGGCAGCGGTTCACGTTCAAATACATCCAGAACTGCCCCGGCGAGTTGTCCGGCTTCCAGTGCGGCCACCAGGGCCTGCTCATCCAGCGCCATGCCACGCCCCACGTTGATGATCACCGCGTGGGAAGGCAGGGCTTCCAGTATCGGTGCATCCACCAGGTGACGGGTCTCGGCGGTTCCCGGCAGGCTCATCACCAGGTAATCGGCGTCTGTCACCGCCTGGGCCAGTTGTTCCACCGAAAAATGCCTGTCGACCCGCGCTGAGGGCGAGCCGGACCGTGTGACAGCGCTGGTGCGCATGCCAAACTGCCGGCAACGCAGGGCGCATTCGGCGCCGATGGATCCCAGGCCCAGGAACACCGCGTGTTTGCCGGCGAGTTTTCCGGGAATCCGGTGGTCCCAGGCGCCTCGTTGCTGAGAGTCGAAGCGTTGGATCACCTGCCGTTCATGGGCCAGCATGTAGCACAGGGTGTACTCGGCCATTTGTTTTCCGAACACGCCTTTCACGCCGCTGAGCAGGTAATTGCGTGGCAGCCCGGGGGCGAGCAATGCTTCGACGCCGGCCCAGGTGGACTGTGCCCAGCGCAGCCGGGTAAGCCGGGGCAGGGCGGCGATCAGCAGCCCTGGCGATGCCAGAACCACTTCTGCCAAGGCCGCATCGTCGGGCAGCTTTGACGGATCTGTGGCCAGCAGGACCTGCAGTCCTGGTAGGTCAGCGTTCTGCACAAACGCGTTATACGCATCTGCCTGGGGATCCAGAATAAGCAGGGTTGTCATGACAAGGCGGTCCGGGGAAACATGTTAATCGATGGGTATGGCGGTACGCTTGATCACGGTGCGCAGGGCGAAGCCCGACTGCACCCTGGCCACTGCCGGCAAACGGGTGAGTTGCTGATAGTGAATACGTTCAAAATCTGCTGCGTTGGCGACCACCACCCGCAGCAGATAATCCGAATCACCGGTCATCAGGTAGCACTCCATAACCTCGGGTACCCGTTGAACGGCGGCCTCGAATTCCTCCAGGTCTTTTTGTTGCTGGCGTTGCAAGGTGATGCGCACGAATACGTTGCCCGGCAGGCCGGCCTTGGCAGAATTCACCAGGCCCACGTAGCCATCAATCACCCCTTCTTCCTCTAGCACCCGGACCCGTCGCAGGCAGGCCGATTCCGAGAGATTCACCCGGCGGGCCAGTTCCACATTACTTATGCGGCCGTCTTTTTGCAGTTCGCGCAGAATGGCCCGATCAGTCTTATCTGGCAGCATTTTCGAATTTTCCATCATTAGTTGGCCCCATGACAGCGGATTCTTGCGATTCTGGCCTTAAACAGTGGTTCATCGCAAGTTAATTGCAGTAATGAAAAGGTATGATATTCGGCTACCGGCAGATAAATGCCGGCCTATTTTGAGGGAGTTTTCATCATGCTTATTGGTGTACCTAAAGAAATTAAGAATCACGAATATCGTGTGGGCCTGGTGCCATCAAGCGTCAATGACCTGGTCCACGCTGGTCACGAGGTCATCGTGCAGACTGCCGCCGGCGCCGGTATCGGTAGCAGCGACGACGAATACCTTGCGGCGGGTGCTCGCATTATCGGCACCGCGAAAGAGGTCTTCGAAAAGGCCGACATGATCGTCAAGGTCAAAGAACCCCAGTTGGTGGAGTGCGAAATGCTGCGCCCCGGCCAGTTGCTGTTCACCTACCTGCACCTGGCTCCCGATCCCGCCCAGACCTCTGCCCTGATCAAGAGCGGCGCCACGGCCATCGCTTATGAGACCGTTACCGCAGAAGATCGCAGCCTGCCGCTGCTGACCCCCATGAGCGAAGTGGCCGGTCGCATGTCTATCCAGGTAGGCGCTGCCGCCCTGCAGAAGGCCTCTGGTGGCTCCGGGGTGTTACTCGGCGGCGTTCCCGGTGTTGCCCCCGCCAAGGTCGTGATCCTGGGCGGCGGCGTGTCCGGTACCGCTGCGGCGGAAATGGCTGTTGGCCTGCGCGCAGAAGTTGTCGTTATCGACCGTTCCTTGAAGCGCTTGCGGGAGTTGTCGGATTTGTTTGGCAACCAGCTCAAGACCGTTTACTCAACGGTCGATGCCATTGACCGCTACGTGACCGATGCGGACCTGGTCATTGGCGCTGTGCTGATACCCGGTGACGCGGCTCCCAAACTGGTGTCCCGTGACATGGTCAAGCGCATGCGTGTTGGCTCTGCGCTGGTTGATATTGCTATCGACCAGGGCGGCTGTTTCGAAACCAGCCGCCCCACCAGTCACGCCGAGCCGGTCTACATTGACGAGGGTTGCGTTCACTATTGCGTAACCAATATGCCCGGCGCGGTTGCCCGTACCTCGGCCTTCGCCCTGAACAACGCAACGCTGCCTTTTGTGCACGCACTGGCCTCCAAGGGCTGGGAACAGGCCGTGCGTGACGACAAGCACCTGCTGAACGGCCTGAATATTCACGCCGGCAAGGTTACCTACAAGGCGGTGGCCGACGCGCTGCACCTGGAATACGTGCCGTATGGCGCTTGATTCCTGAGTAAGCCGAAGCACTAAGGGGCAGGCAGCCTGCGGGTTGCTTGTCCTTTTTTTTGGCCAGCAATTACAATAGCGGATTACCTAGAGCCGACCTACGCAGTCAGCTCGGCAATGATCAGGCGGAGTTCAGCCATGTACGAGTTCAAACAGTTTTACATCAACGGTCAATGGGTAGACCCGGTCACACCGCGCGAGTTCGGGGTTGTGAATCCGGCCACCGAAACCGTGGTGGGCACCATTTCCATGGGATCTCCGGCGGACGTGGACAAGGCCGTGGCAGCGGCCAGTGCCGCCTTCGAGTCCTTCGGTCGCACCAGTCGGCAGGAGCGTATAGAACTGCTGGAGGCCATTCTTGCGGAATACCAGAAACGCAAGGAAGAAGTCGCCTTGGCGATCTGCGACGAGATGGGGGCTCCAATGTCCCTGGCTCGAGACGCCCAGGCGGGCTCCGGCGACCAGCATATCGGGGGGGCGCTGGAGGCCTTGAAGACCATGCCCTGGGACGAAAAAGTCCAGGGTGCCCGGGGCGTCCGCGAACCCAACGGCGTGGTTGGCCTGATCACTCCCTGGAACTGGCCAATGAACCAGGTAGCGGCGAAAGTGGCCCCGGCCCTGGCGGCCGGCTGCACCATGATCCTGAAACCCAGTGAAGTATCACCGCTGAGCGCCTATATATTTAGCCAGGTGCTGCACGATGCCGGCGTCCCTGCCGGCGTTTACAACATGATTAACGGTGATGGTCCTGAGGTGGGTGCTCCGATAGCCTCCCATCCGGGCATCGACATGGTGTCGTTCACCGGTTCGACCCGGGCCGGTATCGCGGTAGCCAAGGCCGCTGCCGACACCGTGAAACGGGTTGCCCAGGAACTTGGCGGCAAGTCGCCAAATATCATTCTCGATGATGCGGACCTGGTCCGCTCGGTGCGTTCCGGCACGGCCATGTGCTTTCACAACACCGGACAGTCCTGTAATGCGCCTACCCGTATGCTGGTACCCGCAGAACGGCTGGAGGAGGCCGAGGAAGTTGCCCGCAGCGTCGCGGAACGCACTCGCGTGGGAGATCCCAAGGCAGACGGTACCGCCATGGGTCCCGTGGTAAATGAAACGCAATGGACCAAGATCCAGGGATTGATCCAGGCCGGTATCGACGAGGGTGCAAGACTGGTTTCCGGCGGCACGGGTCGTCCCGAAGGCCTGGACAAGGGTTACTTTATCAAGCCAACCGTATTTGGCCATGTGAGCAATGACATGGTGGTGGCCCAGGAAGAGATATTTGGCCCGGTGCTGGTCATCATCCCGTACAAGGATGAAGAAGACGCCATTCGAATTGCCAATGACACACCTTACGGATTGTCGGCGTATATCTCCTCGGGCGATCATCAGCGTGCCTTGCGGGTTGCCAGCCGGATTCGTGCCGGCATGGTGCACATCAATGGCGCTCATCTTGCTGACATGGCGCCGTTTGGCGGCTACAAACAATCGGGTAATGGTCGGGAGTGGGGCGCTCACGGCGTAGAGGATTTTCTCGAATGGAAGTCGATTTACGGCTATGACGCCTGAGTCTGGAACCGGACCTCACGCGAAAGAAGAAAGCCGGCGTTATGCCGGCTTTTTTTAGCTCGCAGGACTAGAATTCCTCATCCAGTTCCATAGCATCGAGTTGTTCCATCTGCTCGATCAGGTTGATCGAAACGGCCACAAAATCGGTATCGGTGATGATGCCCTGGAGCTTGCCGTTGTTGACTACCGGAAGGCAGCCAATCTTGTGCTCTTCCAGGAAGCGCGCGCACTGGCGCAAACTGGCGTGCTCATCCACCGACACGATATCGGTAACCATCACGTCGGCCAGGGTAATGCAACTGGGGTCAGCCCGATCTATGGGTTCGCGCAAGGTAGAGTCTGATGCGGCCAGCACATCGCTCATGGTCACCAGGCCAACCAGGTCACCCTTGTCATTTACGATAGGCAGATGCCTGATAC
>JBFFTZ010000229.1:0-4586 GCA_041571575.1 Gammaproteobacteria bacterium
CACCGAACCTGTAATGGCATTGCCCTGTGGAACCATCAGGGTCACGCCATCGCCGGCATTGACACCCAGGGTGATCGCCAGGGCGCGCCCGAGTATCACCTTACGCTTGCCGGGCTGCAGGCCGGGCAAGGTTCCAAGCAGCATGTGCTCGCCTATTTGCGAAACCCCGGTTTCCAGGGCGGGATCGATTCCCCTTACGCGAGCGGGCGCCAGGTCGCTGCCGCGACTCAGCATCGCTTCCAGAGCCACATATGGCGCTGCCGCCACCACCGACGGAGCCTGACCGGCCTGCTTCATTAGCTGCTGCCAGTTCTCAAGCTTGCCGTCATCAGTGCTGACCGAGGCGTGAGCGGTCATGCTCAACAGGCGGTGTCGTAACTCTCCTTCGAACCCGTTCATCACCGACAACACCACGATAAGCGCAGCGACGCCCAGCGCTATACCCAACAGGGACGCCATGGAAATGAACGATACAAAGTGATTTCGGCGACGCGCTCTCAAGTAGCGCAGTCCGACGAAAACTTCCAGGGGATAAAACATGTAGCTCCCGCGCTGTTCTCACTCCCACGCGCTGCGCGGGTCGAAGGCCGGGGATTATCCCACAGGCCGCCCCCTCATTCTGCCCTTAACCCAGTCGAACCTCTACAGATCTGGTGAGTCGCACTTCTGAAGTACTCAAGGTTGCCCCCAGCGCATAGATTTCCACCCCGGATTCCCTAGCCAGTTCAAGGGTCTGTGCATACACCGGATCGATATTGACCGCTGGACAAACCACGCCTACGTCTTCGCGCTGAACGCAGTACACCAGCCCACAACGATGCCCTTCACGTTTGAGTTCGATTAGCTCGCGCAGATGCCGACTGGCGCGCTCGCTTACCGCGTCTGGAAAGACTGCCACCCCTGGCTCACCAGCCTCGCCAGCCGTTGTCACATTCTTCACTTCCAAAAAGCAGCTCTCATCGCCCCTGGATGTTGTCAACAAAAAATCCAGCCTGGAATTTCCCTGGCGCACCTCACGACGAATGACATCAAAGACGGCGAGCTCGGGTACCAACCCGATCTGCAGCGCCGCGTTGACCAGGCCGTTGCTAGTGCCGGTATTAATGCCTACCAGGCATCCCTGTTCGGGTTCGGCCAACTCCCATGACCAGCGATATTTCCTGGTCGGGTTTTCCGTATCCCGCAACCATACGCGCATACCCGGCATATTCAGACCAAGCATTGAGCCGGTGTTGGGGCAGTGCACCGTCAGCTCCTTCCCATTTTCAAACCTCACGTCCGCAAGAAAGCGCTTGTAGCGCTTGATCAAGCGTGCGGGAACCAGGGGAGGATCGAACACCAGGGACATCAAATACCAAACCTTGTCGCGGGGACGTGTTTACTTGAACTCACCCAATAGAGCCCAACGCAGGAGATGGCACTGTACCGTCTCCCCTACCGGCGAACCAGCGGACCGACTTCTCCCCGGGAGTCCGCCCCGGGTTTATCCAATCCGGGAGCTGGTGCTATAGTCAACAGCACCGAATAAGGGGACGCTGAATGAAAATCAAAATTTTCCTGGCAACAATGCTTCTGGCCCTTGCCGTGACCACGCAGGTCTCGGCAGATACGTTGTTGATCGACGAAGTTATGAGTAGCAGCGCCGACCAGGCTGACAGGCCCTCTGGCGGCCTGAGCATGAACGATGTTGAAGAGAAATTTGGAGAACCCCTGCGCAAATACGCCGCAGTAGGCACCCCACCCATTACCCGCTGGGAATATGCGGATTACGTGGTCTATTTCGAAGGCGAGATAGTGCTGCACAGCGTGCGCAAGCACCAGACCACCCAGGACTAGCAAAACCCGGGGCTAAACCGGCGGCACATGCAGAGGCCGCCGCTCCCGATGCCCGTGGCTGTGAGATAATCCCGCCTTTTCCCCCGGATAACAATTCAACATGGCCTCCAGCCCAATCAAGGTCCCCACCACCCCTACCCGCGCCGGCAGAACCTCCCGCTGGGGGCAGCTGTATGGCGCCGCGTTTTCCCTGGCGGTTGTGGAGGCGGCCAGAGCGCATCCCGCGCCAATAGTTGTCATCACACCCAGCGTTGGCGAAGCAGACCAACTGCGCAAGGAACTGGACTTCTTCGCTGGAAGTGCATTGCCGGTCCTGCAGATGCCGGATTGGGAAACCCTGCCCTATGATGTCTTTTCGCCTCACCCGGATATAACCTCCGAGCGCATTACCACTCTTCACAAGCTTCCCGGCATGGGCTCGGGCGTGCTGGTAATTGCCTCCGCCACCCTGATACAACGCCTTCCCCCAAGGAGCTATATCGACGGTTCCAGCCTGGTGATCCAGACCGGAGACCGCCTGGAACTGAACAGCTTCCGACTCAGGCTGGAATCGGCCGGGTACACCAATGTCAGCCAGGTCATGGAGCACGGGGAATTTGCGGTTCGGGGCTCGTTGATCGACCTCTTCCCCATGGGTAGCGAGCTGCCCTTCCGTATCGACCTGTTTGACAACGAAATCGACACCATTCGCTCATTCCAGCCATCGGACCAACGGACCGAGGAAAAGCTGGAAAGGGTGGAACTGCTTCCGGCCCGGGAATTCCCGCTGAATGAGCAGGGAATAAGCGGATTCCGTCAACGCTTCCGGGCGCGCTTTGACGTGGATCACCGCCAGGCCATGCCTTACCGGGACGTGTCCGCCGGCAATGCCGGCAACGGTATCGAGTACTACCTGGCCCTGTTCTTTGACGAGCTGGCGAGCCTTTTCGACTACCTGCCCGAGCAGACACTGCTGGTGGAGGCCAATAAGGCCAGGGATGTATTCCCCCAGGTATGGGAGGACATGCAACAGCGCTTTGAATCCCGTCGCCACGATCTTGAACGACCGCTACTGAGCCCTGGCGAGATTGCGCTGGAACCCGGAGAACTGGAACAGAACTGGGGGCGCTACCCGTCCCTGTCGGCCCAGTCCTTTGAACTCACACCGGATCAAACTGAAAGCGGAGTGAACTTCCCCAGCAAGCGCCCACCACAGCTCGCGGTGGATCACCGTTCCGAGGACCCGGCAAAGGCCCTGTTTGATTTCCTGGCAGGCTTCGATGGCCGGGTACTGATCGCCGCGGAGTCCACAGGTCGCAGGGAAGCCTTGCTTGACCTGTTAGCCGGTCGGGGGATGCGGGTTCCGGTCACCGAGTCATGGGGGCACTTCCTGGCCACCAACGCGAATCTTGCGATTACGGTGGCTCCACTGGAAAGCGGTCTGCTCCTCGACTCCCCCGCCCTGGCGATCATCGCCGAGGGACAGCTGTTCGGTGATCGGGCAAAACAGCAGCAACGTCGCCGCAAGCGCAGTGAGAGGGACCCCGAGGCCATCATCCGGGATCTCACCGACTTGCGGGAAGGCGCTCCGGTAGTTCACGAAACCTGCGGCATCGGTCGCTACCTGGGGCTGGAAATCATTGAGGCAGGTGGTCGACTGAACGAATTCCTGGCGCTGGAATACGCCGGCAGCGACAAGCTCTACGTTCCGGTTCACGACCTGCACCTGATTTCCCGCTACACCGGAGCCGCAGTGGAGAACGCGCCACTGCACAGACTCGGCAGCGAACAATGGTCCCGGGCCAAGAAACGGGCAGCCGAAAAAATACGCGACGTGGCTGCAGAGCTGCTGGATCTATACGCGAGACGTGCCGCCAGACAGGGGAAGCAGTACAAGATCGACCAGCGCGAATACCTTAGTTTCCAGGCCGAGTTTCCCTTCGAAGAGACGGTGGACCAAGCCCAGGCTATTGAAGGCGTTCTGGAGGATATGGCGGGGTCACAGCCCATGGATCGGGTTGTCTGTGGCGACGTGGGCTTCGGCAAAACTGAAGTGGCGCTCAGGGCCGCCTTTGTCGCTGTGCAGAATCAGCAGCAGGTGGCGGTGCTGGTTCCAACCACACTGCTTGCCCAACAGCATTACCAGACATTTGTGGATAGATTCGCGGACTGGCCGGTTCGAGTCGAGGTGATGTCACGATTTCGCAGCAACAAGGAAACCGAAAAGGTACTCGAAGCTCTGGATGATGGCCGGGTGGACATCGTAATCGGCACCCACAAGCTCTTGCAGCCGTACGTCAAATTCAAACAGCTGGGCCTGGTAATTGTCGATGAGGAGCACCGCTTCGGGGTTCGACAGAAAGAAAGATTGAAATCGCTGCGCGCGGAGGTCGATTTGCTGACCCTGACCGCAACGCCGATACCCAGGACACTTAACATGGCACTGGGCGGGCTGCGCGGCCTGTCATTGATCACCACCCCACCCGAGGAAAGACTGGCGGTGAAGACCTTCGTCAGTGAATGGAATGACAGCCTGATAAGAGAAGCCTGCCTGCGAGAGATAAAGCGCGGCGGACAAATCTACTTCTTGCACAACGAAGTGGACAACATAGAGCAAATGGCCACCAAGCTGGGCGAACTGGTTCCCGAGGCCCGGATACGGGTGGGCCATGGCCAGATGCGCGAACGCGACCTTGAGCAGGTCCTGCTCGATTTTTATCACCGGCGCTTCAACCTGCTGGTCTGCACGACCATCGTGGAGAGCGGCAGTC
>JBFFTZ010000230.1:0-4572 GCA_041571575.1 Gammaproteobacteria bacterium
ATGTCGTAGCGCGCTTTCCACAAGTCGCCGGTATCTTTGTAACCCAGCTCCCGGGCGCCTTCGTTCATCAATTCGGCAAACCTCTGGTAATCGGCCCGCATGGGAGGAGCGATGCTCCGCCAGCCCTGCCAGGCATCCAGCAGCTCGTCGTAGTCGTGGCTCTTGGCCATGATCTCCATCAGTTCTTCCAGGCCCTTGCACTCGCCGGCATCGTTGCAATACTTACCCTGGCCGTACATGGAGCTCAGTTTGCTTGCTATGGCCGCAAGCTCTGCAACCTTCTCCTCGGCCCTGGGCGCGGGCAGAGACTGGTCAGAATTCAGGATGTGCAGGCCCCGGGCCACATCGCCTTCAAGCTCCATGCCCTGGAATCGCTTGGACTCTTCCAACATTCTGTTAGTGAAGTTCAGGGCGCGCTCGGAGGCCTTGGCTGACAGGTATTCGGTGTCCGTGGTGATGTAGGTTTGCATTACCCATTCCGCACGGCCCTGGTCCAGATCGACCTGGTACTGCTGTTCATTAAAGCGCTCAAAAAATTCCTGGGCCTCGGCCGCCGTGGGAGGCGTCTCGGTGACGGCTTCCTTGCCGGACTGGCCACAGGCGCTCAGCGCCAGGGCAGCCAAAAACAGGGGTGTATAGCGACGTTTCATAAATCCCTCGTGATATTCAAAAGCTAACCGCAGTGTGCAGCACCGGGGCTCGATTGCCAAATGTGGGAGGCAAAAAAAAGCCGGGGCGAACCCCGGCTTTTCAGAACCACTTAGTGCTAATTAAATGTGGTCTTTTGCCGCACCCTCGTGGGTGCCGAGCACGCCGATTTCTTCTTCAGTCGCTTCCAGGGTCGTGGTGGCGACATTGCCCTCGGCACCGTGCATCCAGTAAACCAGCTTGTTAGCCATGAAGAACAGGATGGCCGCGGCGGTAACCGCTGTGATCGCGATGCCACCGAAGATCGACAGGGCGTTATTTACCATGTCTGCCTCGTTGCCGTGGCCGATGAACGATCCGATGAAGCCGGCCAGGTAGTTCGCCAGGGCGGTAAAGCCAAACCAGGCGCCCATCATCAACGATGCCAGGCGCAGCGGGGCCAGCTTGGTCACCATGGACAGGCCAATCGGTGACAGGCACAGCTCACCCATGGTGTGAAAGAAGTAAGCCGCCACCAACCAGAACATGCCGGTCTTCACAGTCACGTCACCGCCCTGGGACAGGGTGGCGCCGATCATGAACAGGAAGCCTACGGCCAGCAGTACCAGGCCCAGCGAGAACTTCACCGGTGAGGTGGGTTCGTGATCGCCCATCTTCACCCACAAGGCTGCAAACAGCGGTGCAAAAACAAAGATGAAGAAAGGATTCAGGGACTGGAACCAGGTGGTGGGCACTTCAAATCCGCCAACCACACGGTCGGTGAACTCGTTGGCGTACAGGTTCATCAGCCCGCCGGCCTGCTCGAAACCGGCCCAGAAAATAATGGTGAACACACCCATGATCATGATGACCTTGATGCGATCAAACTCCTGCTTGGTCAGGGGTTCTTTTTTGCTCACGTCGGCCTGGGCCGCCAGGGAGGCCTTGGCGGCGGGAACAACGCCTATGTCACCCAGGTATTTTTGTGCGAAGCCCAGCTGAACGACCAGTGACAGCACCATGCCAATACCGGCAGCCACGAAACCCGCCTGCCAGCTTCCGCCAAATGCGTTGACCACTGAGCCAACAACGATTCCGGACAGGAATGCACCCAGGTTGATGCCCATGTAAAAGATCGTGAAGGCGCCATCGCGACGGTGATCTCCCTCGTGATACAGGTCACCCACCATGGTGGAGATATTTGGCTTGAAAAGGCCGTTACCCGCGATCAGCAGGGCCAGGCCCAGGTAGAACGCCTGGTTTTCCATCCCCGGAATCCAGGCATGGGGTGTGCCCAGCATGAACTGGCCGGCAGCCATCAGGGCGCCGCCCATAATGATGGCCTTGCGCTGACCGAGAACGTTGTCGGCCAACCATCCGCCAAGCAGGGGCGTAATGTAAACCAGACCGGTGAACCAGCCATACAGCTGCAGCGCACTGGCGTTATCCCAACCGAGGCCGTGACCGCCATCGGATCGCATCCGGTCTACCAGGTAGAGAACCAGGATGGCGCGCATGGCGTAATAGCTAAACCGCTCCCACATTTCTGTGGTGAAAAGCAGGAAAAGCCCCTTTGGATGGCCGAGAAAGTCTCCGGCTGAGGCGGGTGCCTTGGACATGGATTAACTCCTTACCTGTCGTCGAGTTCTACACCAGCGCTGCGGTGCAGACCGCAACACTCGCGCGTGATTTACAAAATAAAGCGGGCATTATATGCCTCAAATACCACTGGATGTCTAAATGTGACCCCCAGGCCGTCATCCCTGTAGCTCAGGATTTTTCGGCTTCTTCTTTTCTTTGGGCCTCAACTTCCTTGTATCCCGGAACCATAATCCGTGACATCACTATCCCTACCTCATACAGGCAGTACACTGGTAAGGCCAGCAAGGTCTGGGAAATCACATCCGGCGGTGTCAGCAACATTCCCATTACAAAAGCGCCGAGAAACACGTAGGCGCGCTTTTCAGTCAGCTCCTTGGGGGTAACAAGGCCCGCCCGGACCATCAATACCGTGGCTACCGGCACCTCGAAGGCGATGCCAAAGGCAAAAAACAGCGTTAGCACAAAGTCCAGGTACGAGGTGATATCGGTCATTACCGCCACGCCCTCAGGAGCGACAGCGGTGAAAAAGCTGAACATCAGGGGAAAGACCACGTAGTAGGCGAACGCCACGCCAAGGTAGAACAAGGCAATGCTGGAGACCAGCAGGGGCATGACGAAGCGTCTTTCCTGTTGATACAGGCCGGGAGCCACGAACGCCCAGGCCTGGCTGAGGATTACCGGTATCGCCAGGAATATTGCCAGCAGGAAGGTGAGCTTGAACGGCGTGAGAAATGGCGATGCCACCTGGGTGGCGATCATGGTTGCCCCTTCCGGCAGTTTCTCCATCAATGGCAGGGCGACCAGTCTAAAAAGAATTTCTGAAAACGGCGCCAGGCATACGAAGATAATTAATACGGCGATGATCATTTTCATCAATCGGCCGCGTAGCTCCAGCAAATGTGAGAGCAGCGTGCCCTCGGCCAGGGGTTCTGCTTTATTGGAATTTGGAGAGGAGGTCATCGGGAACGGCCTAGTCTTCGGCGCTGGATTTGGGCTTTTCGTCTGCCGCCGGCGCTTTAGTGGCCTCCGGCTTGGCTGCGGGGTCGACCTTCATGGATTCCTTGAATACTTCAGCCTGCTTTTTCAGCTCGGACAGTTCCATCTCTGATTCGAGTTGGGTGCGAAGGCTGCGAGCCATGGCCTTGGCCTGGCCGGTCCAGCGGCCTAGTCGTCTGGCGACCTTGGGCAAGCGCTCCGGCCCCAGGACCATCAGCCCCAGGGCTCCAATCAGCAGAAGTTCCCAGAATCCAACGTCAAACATGGAGGGTGCTCAGGAGTGATTTTCCTTGGCCTTCTCATTCTCAGAGGATTCGAAGCTGGCGTCCTCGCGCTTCTCGCTGACCTTTTTGGTCTCTTCCTGCTCCGCATCGCTCATGGAGTTGCGAAAGCCTTTTACGGCGCCGCCAAGATCAGAGCCGAGGCCCTTGAGCTTCTTGGTGCCGAAGACCATTACAACGATAAGCAGAACGATCAACAGCTGCCATATACTGATACCACCTAGTCCCATGTCTACTCCGGTCCCGGCTAATTAAGGAATCCTAATGATACTGCAAAAAGCGTGAAAGCGAGGCAACCTTCTTTATTGCCTGTTTTTAGCCTGCAGGCGGGGTCTGCAGCCAGAAGGTAACCGGCCCATCGTTAATCAGGTGGACCTGCATGTCGGCGCCGAACACACCGGCCTCAACTGTCTGATGTGATTCCCGGGCCTGTTCAAGCAAATAGGCAAACAAGGATTGCGCCTGCTCAGGCGGCGCGGCGGGCGTAAAGCTCGCCCGGGTGCCCTTGCGGGTATCGGCAGCCAGGGTGAACTGGGGTACGAGCAGGAGGCCGCCTTGGGTGTCGCTCAGGCTCAAGTTCATCTTCTGATCGGCGTCGGGGAACGCGCGAAAAGCGAGGACTTTCTCCAGCAATCGGCGGGCGCAGCCTTCTCCGTCGCCACGCTGCACCCCCACCAGGGTAAGAAGGCCGGGCCCGATCTCCCCGGTAGTTTCGCCCGCCACCACGACTTTTGCCTGTTTTACACGCTGAATCAGTCCGATCATTTTCAGAAGCCCGAATGAAGACGCGGCTATTGTACTGGCTTTGCACGGCAAAACACCGTGTCAGGGTAAATATCATTGGACGGCAAGCCCTGGATATCAACTACATATCCCACAAGTTGGTTGAAATAATAAGAAATGTTTATAGAAGAATATTAATTAAACGGCAATTAACAACAATTTTGGGCTTTCATATATAAACACGGCAAAGTGGGATAATATGGTTAAAAGTGTCAATAAAATTGCTATTTATGGGATTATCAGTCTTTTTAGGCCGGATACAGCATTGACTGGCGTATCTGCG
>JBFFTZ010000231.1:0-4569 GCA_041571575.1 Gammaproteobacteria bacterium
CAGTATTTACCCGGTCAGCGCGATGCGGTGATCCTGCGGGTGGAGGCCCGGGGTGAAGGGGGCGCCAGCGACCGCCTGGTGCTGGAGCTGATAGATTTCGGCGATCCCACCACCGGCCTGATGGCCATGAATCGCACGGTAGGATTTCCCGCCAGCATTGCGGCACAGATGCTGGGCAGTGGTGAGATCACGGCCCGTGGCTTGCTTTCGCCCATCCAGCACATGCCCTGGACCACCCTGGTCGGGGAGCTGTCACGGCGTGGTATCACGATCGTGGAACGCAGCGCGTGATTCCACTGGCGGCGGACACGGTAGGCTGGGCCTCTTTGCTACCTCCGCTGCTGGCCATCGTGTTATCGGTGTGGACCCGGCGAGTGATCCTGTCCCTGTTCTTCGGCCTGTTGCTGGGGGTAAGCATGCTGCATGCCTGGAACCCCCTGGTCGGGCTGCGTGCCATGGTGCAGGATTTCTTATTCGTGGAGCTGACCAGCCCGTGGAACGCCAGCGTGATCCTGTTGATGCTGTGTATCGGGGGATTCGTGCAGGTGATTGTTCGCTCCGGTGTCGCCGAGGCCTTCGCCGCATCCCTGGCGCGCCTGGTCACCAACAGGAGGCGGGCCCACGGTGCGGTGTGGGGATCGGGGCTGGTCATTTTCTTCAGCGACTCGGCAAATCCCCTTATCCTCGGTCCGCTGTTCGCACCGCTATTTGACCGGCTCAGGATCTCTCGGGAGAAGCTCGCCTATCTCATCGACTCCACCGCCTCGCCCATATGCTTGCTGGTGCCGATTACTTCCTGGGCCGCCTACGTGATCAGCCTGCTGGCCGGCGAGTACGCCAATCTGTCCATTGACCAGCCGCCCATGCTCGCCTACCTGAACTCGATTCCATTCCAGTTCTACGCCATCGCCAGCCTGCTGTTGGTGCCGCTGATCGGTCTGTCCGGGGTCGACTTCGGACCCATGTACGCCGCCGAACGTCGCGAGGCTGACAAGGCTGGGCTGGCACCGGCCAAGCCACCGGCTTCCGCCACCGAAACCCCGGTGCAAGTTGCCGATGCACGCAGTGGGGTGCTGGCGCTGAGTGTGGTGGCGCTGGTGATCGGGATCATGCTGCTGTGGACAGGGGGCTTTCCCGAAAAGGGTGCGCTCGATGCCCTGACCGCCGGGCGCAGTGTCCTGGCCGTGACGGTGGGCTTTGTTGCGGGCGCACTGGTGCTGGCGGCATCGCTTGTGAGCCAGCGGGTACTTACCCCGGGCACGATAATTAAAAACTGGGGCGTGGGCGCCCTGGGCATGCGCAACGTACTGGCCATTCTTGCCCTGGCATGGTCCCTGGGCGCCTGTTGCGACGAGCTGGGTACGGGGGTGTACGTGGCCGGGGCGGTGCAGGGCTCGGTGTCGCCGATACTGGTGCCGGCCCTGGTGTTCCTGGCCAGCGCGGTTATCTCTTTTGCGACTGGCTCGGCCTGGGGGTGCTACGCCATCCTCATGCCCATCGCCTTGCCCCTGGCAGTGCAGGGCGGTCTGCCCATCCACCTGGTGCTCGCCGCGGTACTAAGCGGCGGCCTGTTTGGTGATCACGCCTCTCCCATATCTGATACCACGATCATGTCTTCCATCGGTGCGGGCTGTTCTCACGTAGAGCACGTGCGCACCCAGTTGCCCTATGCCATGACCGCCGCCGCGGCGTCGCTGGCAGGGTTTGTCCTGGCTGCGCTTTGGAGCAGCGTCTGGGTATTGCTGCCGGTGATCGGGATCATGCTTGCCGTAGTTTTGCTTTTCAGCCGGGGAGAGAAGGCGCGAGATTGCATTTCCTCTCGGAGCGTCTGAAAAAAGTATCCTGACCCCTTTTGTCTGCTGATAACGGGACTTTTCTCTCGGTTAGGCGTATATGTGTAGACATTCTGCAAGTTGCGACCTAGCCATTCCGGCCCAAACACGTGAATCCAGAGCGACAAGCCCTCGCGTGTTCGGAGCTGCCATGGACAAGCTCTCTGGGGAATTGTGATCGAGAGGGTGTTTCCCACTTTCGCGAGGACGAGAATCATGAGAACTCTGACTAGTCTGATACTGTTTTGCCTGTTGGCCGCCTGTGGTGGGGGCGGTGGCGGTGGCGGAGAGACTCCGAGCGGCGTTACCGACACCTTCGGGATATCGGGCTCCGTCGCGAGTGCCTTAACAGATTCGGCCGTACCGGGCGTGATGATAACTCTGTCGGGTGCCGCATCCTCGACCACATACACGGATGGGACAGGACACTTCAGTTTCACCGGACTCGCGAACGGAACCTATACCGTCACGGCGAGCCTCGTGGATGCTGTATTCACCCCAGACAGTCTTCAGGTGACCATTAGCGGCGCTAGTGCCAGCAGCCAGAATTTCCTGGCCCTGCGCGGGGAACTCGTCGGTTCCAATATCCAGTTTCTGCCCCAATTTTTTCTTAGCAGCGACCAATTGCGTGTATCGCTCCATAGCGTTGACGGCAACATGGTTTTCACGGATTCGAGCAGCACACCCCTTAAAAAACAACCACTGGATGGCTCGCCTCCAATCGCCCTGGCTAACCGATTTGGCAACGCGGAAAACGTGGTTTTGTTTGACGGAAGTCTGTTTTGGATAGAAGGCGGCAACTTGAGCAGGATGACTCCCGGTGGTGAGACAACGGTGCTTGCAATCGGTGAGCGCGAGGCTGGCGCCGATGTAACAGGCGACATCGTGGTCGATGCCAACTACGTTTACTGGGTGGACCAGGCGCCCGACCAGCCATGTAGTCCCGCGTGTAACTGGTTGATCGAGAGAATTCCGCTGACCGGTGGCAATCCGGTGACCCTGGCAACCGCCGACAGGCCTATCGCGTCCCTGAAGGGTGACGCCGGCAATATTTACTGGGAAGAAGAGAGCCTGGAGCCGTTAGACCCAGGCTGCGAATGCGGCAGCAAAATCAAGGTGGTTTCAAAGGCGGGCGGCGCTGCTACGGTATTGGTTGATGGCTGGCTCAATGGGACCCTGCCAATACCACCGGGTGGCTACACTCCCGGCTCCTGGTTTCCCACCGGTGGGATTGACGTGACGGCCTCGGAAGTCATTTTTGCCATAGCCGGTAACTCAGCCTACCAACTGAAATCCATACCCATAGCGGGAGGCGTGATTAGTGACCTGGCGAGTGTCCCGTCGAGTGCGGGCCTGGCAAGGAACGCGGTGCTGAATGTCACGGTCAGTGGCGCAGACATTTTCTGGATTGATACGGCAAATAGCACCCTAAGTACGACGCCGGTAACGGGCGGGGCTGTTGTCACACTGGTCGCTGGTTTGGCCGAGCCGGGCGGGCTTGCCACCAACGCAACGACGGCGTTCTGGACGGAATCCGGAGCGTATAGCGGTTGCTGCAAAGTAATGGGCGAGGGTACGGTTCGGAACATCCCCTTGACTGGCGGAGTTGCGAGCACGGTAGCTACTGGTCTCGACAATCCTGTTGCCCTGGCGGTGGATGCCACCAGTGTGGTTTGGAGCGAGCAGTGGAGAATCGCGAAAGCCCCGACCGGTGGCGGCTCAATTGCAACGCAGGTGAGCGGCATTTCCAGCGACATGGCGCGAATCGCCATCGCCCAATCCGAGGTCTACATCCTGGATGGTGACCTGGTTAAGGTAGTACCGCTGGCCGGAGGGAAAGTGGAGAAGTTCGCTTCAGCCAAACTCGGTTCGATCGCAGATTTGTCATTGATGAATGTGGATATCGCAGCCGATAATGCGAATATTTACTGGACGATTCGTGGCGTGCAGGGTGCGCCGATTGTGCAGAAGCTCGCGATCGCGGGCGGTGTCCCGGTCATCCTCGCAAATGAAGCCATTAATCCCGCGCCCCAGGATTGTTATCGGCGCATTGCCCTTGATCAAGCGTATGTCTACTGGAGTGAAGGCTCGTCGGTACATCCGGTTGGTTGTGCCGTAAAGAAGGTTCCTCTCAACGGCGGCGCGGTGACCACGCTCGTCGATCAGGCGTTCCTGGCAGACTTCACGATTGACGGAGTCGACCTCTATTTTTCGGAGTTCTCGGGATCGACAATTCAAAGGGTGTCGGTTGATGGTGGCGCTACCTCAACGGTCGCTGAGAGCGTCTTCGCCATGGTGTTGACCAGCGATGCCGATAGTCTCTATTGGCTTGACCTTCAATGGGGCTCAGTAGGTACGATCTCAAGATCCGCCGGTTCAACGATCGCGTCGATACTCCCGATTGATATTTATTTGGATCCGTTTCTCGCGCTGGATGATGTGCTCGTTACCAGCGAAGGACTCTATGTGTCCGAATCCCAAACAGGTTCGATATATCGACTCTACTAGGACCAGTATTGCCAAGGGATCTGGCGCTGTAAAAAAGAGTCGGAGTACATTTCGGCTTCCTGCATAAATGGGGGACAGGCACTAATTAAAAATAGGTGCCTGTCCCCCATTTTTTGTAATGGCTGCTTTAGATACGGTCTACCTAAGCGCTTGGAATTATTCTAGTTTCTTGCGGCATATACGAACTAGCTTTAAGGCTTTATCTGCGATAGACATTAAGGCAACCAAG
>JBFFTZ010000232.1:0-4552 GCA_041571575.1 Gammaproteobacteria bacterium
GCTCATGCCCTTCATGAAATATTGCCCCTGGTGCAGAAAAAAGATACGGCGCACCTGGCAAATAGCCGGAAACAAGCAGCGCTGCAAGGGTTGCGGCAACGGGGTGCTCACGAAGTACTGGGGCTACTGCCCCTGGTGCAGACACAAGGTTGCGGCCACATGAGCGTTGACATACAGGACGACTACTCCGTACTCCTGTGGCTGGACAGCCAGGAGCCTGGCCCCCTGGGTGTGGACATTTCCCAGGGCTCGGTAGCCGGGACCTGTATTCCCGCCCCGGGGCGGGAAGGTCCCAATGAAGACTGCGCATTTGCCGCAAGCTATGGCCCGGATGCCATAGTGCTGGCCGTGGCCGACGGCGCCGGTGGTATGCCCGCCGGTCACAGGGCCTCGGCGACAGCCATGCAGGCCCTGTCGGACTCCTTAAGCGATTCCCGCAAGCAGTCCCTGCTGCTGCGCACCGCGGTGCTGAACGGCATCGAAGCAGCCCAGCGATCGGTGCTGGAACTGGGCAATCGGTCGGCAACCACCCTGACTATCGTCGCCGTTGACCAGGACACCTTCCGTTCTTATCACGTCGGGGATTCAGCAGCCTTGATTGTCGGGCAACGCGGAAAGGTCAAACTCGAAACCATTCCCCACTCACCAACGGGCTTCGCTGTCGAGGCAGGATTCCTGGATGCCTCGGAGGCATTATTCCACGAGCATCGTCACCTGGTTTCGAATTTCATCGGCGACAGCGAAATGCGAATCGAGGTGGGCAAAACCCAGCTGTTGGCCCGGAAAGATACTGTGCTCGTCGCCACCGACGGCCTTTTCGACAATCTGCGGCAACAGGAGATCGTCGAGATCATGCGCAGCGGCCCCTTATCCGAGTCTGCGGCGCAATTGGCGGCCATGGCACGGCAGCGGATGCTGGAACCCCGGCCGGAAGACCCCAGCAAGCCCGATGACCTGAGCTTGCTGTTATTCCGGCTGTCCTAGACGAGTCTGCTACTGGCTCTCCAGTTCGACCTTTACCTCTCCAACTTTCACTCTGACTTCTATCTCGTCCGAGCCATCACCCTGGAATTTGATTCGGTTTCCAATCCCGAAATGGCTGGAGCCTTCAATGCGCTCGCCATTCACCCGAAGGCGGGCATCACCCACCGACGTATCGACACGAACGGTGCCGATATTGGCCTTGGTTTCGATAATTTCGACATCGCCGACCCCCACCGAAACTTCCACCGGCCCGGAAGGAATGTCCACATTCAACTCACCGACGCCCACCGAAATCAGCAATCCACCGGTAAGTCCTTCCACGTCGACCTGGCCAACTCCCAGTTCCAGCTCTGTCTCCACACTCGAGGGAATTCGAACTTCCCAGTGCTCCTGAACGTCGTCGACATCAACGCCACTGGGCAAATCCAGCTCAAGCTTTATCCTGCGGCTTGTCCGGTCAACGTCCAGTTCCATGGCCGCCATATCCTCTTCGTCCAGGGAATTGAAATCATCATCCGGCTCAATCTTGAGAAACACATGAATTTTCTGGTCGTCGCTGGCACGCACGTCAATGGTACCCACGCCACCATCAATCAGTACCCGCTTCTCTCCGTCAAGTTCCAGGACCTGTTCAAAGACCCGGTCCTCGGGCGATGCGAAAACCGAGGCCGACACCATGGCCATTACCAGGCCGACAATCATTCTGAATTTCATACTTTTTCCCTTCCATCAGAGGTTATTGCTTTTCTCATGACCGTTAGAGGGAGCCAGATTCAATTGGTTCCGTTAAATTTCCATCGTGCATGCCGCGACACTACCCGTGACCGGGCGAGCCCGATTGCCAGGCAAAAAAAGCCCCGCACAAGGCGGGGCTTTTTCCAGTGATGATTTACAATCAATCTAAGGTGCGGGAATCAAGTCGATAATGACTATCCGCGCGTCAAACGTGCAATCGCCCGCCTCGCTTGCTGCCCCGGTTACCTCCACTGCCTGATCCACGACAATCTCATCGAATTCTGCGGGACTCAGGGTAACTACCGGGCCACTGCCGTCATTCAGGCTTTCCAGCTTGAGAATCTGGGCACCAGCAGCCACACAGACGGTTTCCGTCGTGCTGTCCGTGGTCAGGGCAAAGCTCTGAATCTCCCCATCCACGATCGGATCGGCGACCAGCCCGGATAATTGCTCATCGCCAGCATTTTGCGCGTCCAGGACCACCAGGGATGACCTGAACAATCCGGCATCATCGATGCCGTCGACCATGCCGGTCACGCCTTGCTGAATAACCGAGCCATCGACAAATTCGTTGCCTTCGCTGTCATAGACCCGGGTTTTTTCCTGAATCTGCGCGGTAACAACGGTTCCCTCAGGCAGACTCTGGCCTGAACCAACGGCCCAATCAAATGCCTGGGTGCCAGGCTCTGGTTCGAATTCGGCCGGACTGCCCAGTGCCATACCGCCCAGCCTTGCGAAGGCCGCCTCATCACCCAACTCGATGACCCTGGCATCAAACTCACTCATGGCATCGGCTTCCATACCCATCGTGGATCTGAAATAACCAATCATGGTGAGCTGCTGGGCGGGATCAGTCACTTCCAGGGCTTCAAAACCAAGGTCCGTGCCATCAACCGGGCTGAATACGCCTGATTCACCGGGATCTACCGTGATGCACTGGCTGTGTTCAGCAGGCATACCCATGCCGGCACCCATCTGAGAAATCATCCCGACGGGGCACAGGTCGAAGGTCGAGGCATCGGAGTCCACCGCGGTAACCTCGCCGAATACCCGCATCAGACGTTCGGTGTCGTAGTCGCCGAAAATGTCCATAAAGACCACCGGGCGGAAATGCCAGCGGCCATTACCACTCTGGTGAGCCTGGAAGGAGCGGTTGGCATCAATGTCCAGCACAATGAACAGCATCTGGCCGCCACGAACCTCGAACTCGCCCCTGGGGTTCAAATCCAGCTTACCGTTGGCTACAAGGGTAACTTCCTGAGTAGGCTCGCCTTCCTTGACCAGGTCGATCCCCGTCAGGTGCAGGCGAACCTTGCTGTACATGCCCGCCGGCACTTCACGAATGAACGCCACATCGGAGACCTGGCGCAATGACAGCAGGTCAATTTCCATTTCACCGTCATCCGATGACTGAGGATAAATCACATGGTGACCGTCTTCACCCAACAGGCTGACCTCGTCAAATCGAATCAGGATCTGGTCAAAATCCTCGCTGGGAAGATCGGTAAACAGCAGGGCCACCTGACCCACTCCGGGATCCTGGGGCTGAAGAGCCTCCGGACTACTCGAAGATCCGCCACAGCCGCCCAACAGCAGCGACATTACAACCGCAGGAAACACCAACCTGCCAAGGTTTCTAAAATTATTCATCCTTGTTCCCCCAATATTTCCGCACTCTGCCTTCAATACGAAGGGTCCTTGCGATCAATAAGATTCAATAGTACCGCACACAGTCTATCGTCCATACATGTCGCTGTTGGCCGACATTTAACATAAATCTAAAAGAACCTGGCCCGGAAACCGGGCGAAATCAGGCTGACCGCCCGCCGGCCTCTTCCACCGCTTCCCGAAAATAGGACGCGATCAAGTGGTGGGGAACCAGGAACGGGCGGTCAAAAATGCGAATCTCCAGGGTTTCGTCACTTTCCTCCCACTGGTATTCGCCGCTTACGCCAAATGCGCTCAAGCGACCGTGGGGGGAATGCTCCACCTCTACCCCATATCCGGAAAGCCTTTCCCGCAATCGCGAGAACACATCTCCATCAATGCCATGGTAGAACAGCGACTCGGTTGGTTTGCCTGATGATCCCCACATATTCCCGTCCAATAACTTCCAGCTAAAACGTTACACCACCGGATACGGAATCGGCAATGGACCCGATACAAGACGCGTCACTACCACTGGCCGGTGTTTGCCATGGACACCCATGGTTCTGCCGGCTCCAGGGCGCCGCCTGCCTGGAGTAATTCGATAGAGATTCCATCTGGTGATCGAACGAATGCCATGTGCCCATCCCGCGGCGGGCGGTTGATCACCACGCCGGCATCCATCAAGGACTGGCAAGTCTCATAGATATTTTCCACCCGATAGGCCAGGTGGCCAAAATTACGCCCTCCGGAATATTCCTCGGGATCCCAATTATAGGTCAGCTCCAACTGGGCCTCTTCATCTCCCGGTGCGGCCAGGAAAACCAGTGAGAACCGACCCTTTTCGTAATCCTTGCGCTGTAGCTGCCTAAGCCCCAGCTTGTTCACGTAAAAATCCAGCGACTCATCCAGGTTACTCACCCGGACCATGGTATGCAGATATTTCACACGGTTCTCCTCCGTAGTCTTTAGTCAGACCTTAGCCCGCCTTCCTCAAAGCCTCAATCCGAACAGACAGGGGCGGGTGGGACATAAACAATTGTCTGAACCCGCTGGGCTGCGCACCGGAAATCCCCATCGCTTCGAGCTGGTCGGGCAGCTGGGTGTCTGCGGTAGGCTGGCCCAGGCGCTCCAGAGCCGCGATCATGTTTTCCCGGCCCGAGAGATAGGCGCCACCCTCGTCAGC
>JBFFTZ010000233.1:0-4532 GCA_041571575.1 Gammaproteobacteria bacterium
CATCAATAGCTACATCAAAGCTGCTGCCCACCAGGTCGGCAGGGTCAAAGTTGATAAGCGCATCAAACCGGTTGAAGACCCCCCGAAATACGGTGCCTTCCCAGGTGGCCGCAAATCCCAGTTCGCTTTCCCCGAGTAGCGGGCAACGCTGAGTGGGTGGCGCAGCTTGCGCCGCCTGGGCCGGCAGCATGCCCGGCAACATCCACAGCAACACGAGCAAGGCATTTATCCTGCTCATTGGCGGCGGCCTTCTTTTGCGCCAGGCAACATGGCCCGCAATACCTGGTTCTTGCCAACAAAATGATGTCGCAAAGCTCCGGCGATGTGCAGAACCAACAGGCTCACCATTATCCAGAGAATGGTGACATGCACCTTCTCAGCCAACTCGGCCACGGCTTCGCTGGGACCAACCAGTGGGGGCAAGGGTATCAACCAGAAAACATTCAACGGGAAATCCGCAGCCGAATTGATTATCCAGCCGCTAAATGGCATCGCCAGCATGCACAGGTAGAGCAACCCCTGCACTCCACGGCTAAGCACTCTTTCCCAGCTCTGCAACTCGTGGCGGGGAGCCCCATGGGTCCATCGATTCAGGAGACGGAAGAACAGTAGCAGTAGAACAGTCAGCCCAAAGGACTTGTGCCAAACGAAAAGAGTCACCTTGTCCGGTGAGGACGGATACTCCTCCGCCACCCAGCCAAGGATCATGACAACAACTATCAATATGGCCATCAACCAGTGAAAGCCAATCACGCTTGCGGCCCAACGACTCGAATCTGCTCCATGCATTGGCCACCTCCATGTCTACGCGCCAATGATTAGAGCACTAGCATACATCCAAGCGAACCGTCGCACACAACTACCGTAACGACAGGACGGGGCGTCCGTCCGCGACACCCCATCCCGCCTGGCACCCGGGTTACTTAACCTCCACCTGGTGCCGCTTGACGATCTTGCGCTTCGGTATCTTCACTTCAAGCACGCCATCTTTGAGGACTGCCTCAGCATGTTCGCTGTCCACGTCCATGGGCAACGTAATATAGCGCTCGTAAGCGCCCCTGTGAGTCTCACAGCGGTAGAAGGACTCCTTGTCCTCTACCTTCTTGCTCGCAGTAGTGGCCCGCAGGCGCACGCTGTCCTCGGACACCGTGAGCTCAAGATCATCTTTCTTCACGCCGGGCAGTTCTGCCCGAACGAGAATATCGGCCTCATGATCAATCACATCAATCTTCGGCCACTGAGTCTCCAGTTTCATTTCCAGATCCGGGAGCAGGGGCCTGCGCCATGCGAAGGGCTCCATCCAACGACCGGGAAACATACTTTCCATGAAGTCTTCAAGGCTGGCACCAAAGGCACCGAACGGCCGCGCAACTTCTCTCGACTCTTTGGTCTCCACTTTCGGAGTGATTTCTTTGACTTTGGTCATAACGCCATTCTCCATTAGCTACACCGCCGGAATTCCTATCCGACACTGTAATTATCTGCTCCTGAAAAGGGCTTTAACATTCGTAAAAAACACCCGAACCAGCCGACTGGCGAACATTGTATTCGTCTAGCGAAATTAGCTAACTCGGGATACTCGGGCAGGTTCCCAACAGACCAAGTGAAAATCTGTAGAAGGTCTGATTCTAGGGTGCGTCCACAAACAATCGACTGACGTCCAGGGTCTCCCGCTCCAGCCACGCCGGCGGTTGCAGCCCCTTGCTGCGCAGGAACGCCGGGTTGAATAACCTCTGGCGGTAGCGTAAACCGGAGTCACACAAAATGGTCACCACCGTGTGTCCCGGACCCAAATCCCTGGCGACTTGCATAGCGCCGGCAACATTGATCGCGCTGGAGGAACCAAGACAAAGCCCCTCCTTTTCCAGCAGACGATAAACCCAGGGGATCGCATCCAGGTCATCGATCTTGTAGGAACGATCCACCGGCGCCTCGTCCAGGTTCCCGGTTATTCTGCTGTTGCCTATCCCCTCGGCGATAGAACTGCCTTCCACCCTGATTTCGCCATGGGCATAAAAGTGATGCAATCCGGATCCGCCCGGGTCGGACAAGGCCACGAGAATCTCCGGATTCTGGCTTTTCAGGAAAAGACCGACCCCCGCAAGCGTTCCGCCCGAACCCGCCGCGCAAACAAATCCGTCGACGTCTCCCGCGGTCTCTTTCCAAATCTCCGGACCCGTAGTCGCGAAGTGCATATTCCGGTTAGCCACGTTATCGAACTGGTCTGCGAACACGGCGCCGGATTCCTCGGACTGGTCCAGCTCCTCGGCCAATCGGCGCGCCACATGTATGAAGTGATTGGGATTCCGATAGGGTGCGGCGGGAATCAGTGCCAATTCCGCACCATAGGTCTTCAGGGTGTCAACTTTCTCCTGGCTCTGGGTGTTGGGCATTACGATTACCGTTCGGTATCCCAGGGCATCCGCCACCAGTGCAAGTCCGATACCGGTATTTCCCGCGGTACCTTCAACAATCACGCCACCTGGTTTTAGCCGGCCATCTGTCTCAGCGGCACGAATGATACCCAGGGCGGCGCGATCCTTTACCGACCCGCCGGGATTCAGGAACTCGGCTTTACCCAGAATCTCGCACCCGGTTTGCTCAGAAGGACCATTCAACCGGATCAGTGGCGTGCCGCCAATGGCATCAAGAATGTTTATTTGCTTGTTCATAATGCTCCGATCTAAACACAGAGCAGTCACCGGTTCCATGACTACTGAATATCCCGAACTCCGGTATCAAAACCGTTGCCACAGCAAAGTCACTTGCTGTGCTAGGATTTCCCCCAAGTTAAACACCCGAATACCAGGATATGAGCATGGAAGTGGACACTCGCACAATTGTCATTCGTGAACCGGAAGGTTATCTCACCGAGAGTTACGCCCGTTTTCGCTCCGGCTTAATTTCGAATGTTTCCTACGAGCTGTTCTTTGATCTGGACGGACATTCACGGGAGTTCCTGGGCAAGGCCATGATCCTTTTCGAGTTGAAGGAGCTGTCTGATCGCCTGACTGTCGACTTCTCCGGTGGGAAGGTAGAGAAACTGCGGGTTAACGGACGAGATCTGGAGCCTGACTACAACGGCTGGTTCCTCACCATTGAAGAAGAATTCCTGAGAGCCGGACCGAACAGCATTATTGTCTGGTATCGCGCGCCATACAGCAGCGACGGCGCCGGCCTGCACCGCTTTGTTGATCAAGAGGATGGCAAGGTCTATGTCTACAGCCATTTCGAACCCTACGATGCCAACAGGGCTTTCCCGTGTTTTGACCAGCCCGATTTGAAGGCCACCTTCGCCGTTGAGGTTATGGCCCCTGGCAGCTGGAGCGTCATCTCGGCGATTCCAGAAAGCGAGATCGAGGAATCTGAATCGAACAAGCTATGGCGCTTTCCAGCCAGCCCTCGCTTCAGCACCTACATTTTTCCGTTGCATGCCGGGCAGTTCAGAGTATGGGAAAATCGCTCTGGCAAGGTGCCGTTAAGGCTGTTTGCCCGCCACAGCATGGCCGAGCACGTGAACGTGGATGAATGGTTCGACTTCACCCGTATCGGGCTGGATTTCTTTGGCGCCTATTTCGCCATGCCTTTCCCGTACAGCAAATACGATCAATTGATTGTCCCTGAATTCAACATAGGGGGAATGGAGAACGTCGGCGCCGTGACCTACAACGAGCGCTACCTCAAGCGAGGAGACTACACGGCCGAGGATAGAGAGACTCTTGCCGACGTGCTGCTGCACGAACTCTCACATATGTGGCTTGGTGACCTGGTTACTCCAGACTGGTGGAACGGCTTATGGCTAAAGGAGAGCTTTGCCACCTATATGGCCAGCCTCGCACTGGCCAATGGCACTGAATTCGAAAATGCCTGGCACACGTTTTTCTCACGCAACAAGCAGCGCGCGTATGAGGCCGATCAATGGGTTACCACACACCCTATCGAGGTGCCGGTTACAGACACCAAGGGGGCTTTTGCTCATTTCGACGCCATCACCTACCAGAAGGGGGCATCGGTTCTCACCCAATTCGCCCACTACGTCGGGCAGGACAAGTTCCGGGATGGCATCCGCCTGTACCTGAAACGCCACGCCGGGCAGGCCACCACACTTAAGGATTTCATTGCGGCGGTATCTGAAGTTTCGGAAATGGAACTGGATGGATGGGTTACCGGCTGGCTGAAAACTGCCGGACTCAATACCATCAAAGTCAGCCTGGATTGCCGTAGCGGAAAAATCCGGGATTTAACCATCCTGCAAAATGCTACTGATGAAAACCCCGCCATGCGTGAGCACCAGGTCCAGTTGGGCTTGTACAGAATAGACAAACAACGTAACAGCATTCATTCGCGAAGCCTGCCGGTTACCGTTAGGGGTCCGGAAACCCAGGTCGAGGCCCTGAAAGGGGAAGAAGAGCCCAGCCTGGTATTCCCCAATCTCGGCGACTGGGGATACATAAAGGTTCAGCTGGACCCGGTGTCCCTGCACACCCTCAACGCCCATCTTCGCCTGTTCGAGGATCCGTTCCTGAAATCCA
>JBFFTZ010000234.1:0-4398 GCA_041571575.1 Gammaproteobacteria bacterium
CCAGAATGACAAAATTCGGAACTCATACGTCGCAGCCCGGGGCTTACTACCCGGGAAGCTGTGTTGTGGCACAATGCCCGGCGCGAACAGTCATTCTGATTTCAGGAGCCATGGCTTAATGAATATTATTCTGATTACCCGCCGCCATGGCCAGGCGCGTCCCATTAGTTTAAAAGATCCCCTCTCCCTGGCGGGCCTTGTTGTTGCGCTGGGCATTTTTGTGTTTCTAGGTCTCGCAGGCGGTTACCTGCTCGGATACAGCCAGGCGACTGATCTGCCGGTGGCCCAGTTTGATTCGATGCGCGACGAATTACGTGCGCAGAAGCGCGAGGTCGAAGCGGCCCGAGCGGAAAACCAGGAAGTGGTCGATGCCTTCGCCGTGCGCATGGCCGAGCTCAATGCCCATGTTATTCGACTGGATGCCATGGGGCGTCGCCTCACGGAAATGGGCAAGCTGGATGACGGTGAATTCGATTTTGACAGCGCACCGGCCCTGGGTGGTCCCGAGCCCAGTGTGGATGCCCAGTCAATTCACATGCCGGACCTGGAGCTGCGCCTGAACGAGCTCGAAGGCCGCATCGCTGATCGCGAGCTGCAGCTGGGTGTGCTGGAAAACCTTTTGATCGACCGGAATCTGAATGCCCAGGTGGTGCCCAAGGGCCGTCCTGTGCAGTCAGGCTGGATGTCCTCGCACTTTGGCAAGCGTACCGACCCGTTCAGCGGAAAGGATGCCATGCACTGGGGCGTTGATTTTGCGGGCCGCAAGGGAGCGGAAATCGCTGCGGTTGGCGCAGGAGTCGTGACCTGGTCCGGCAATCGGCATGGCTATGGCCAGCTGGTAGAGGTGAATCACGGCAACGGCTACGTGACCCGCTACGCTCACAACGACGAAAACAAGGTGGCCGTGGGTGACGAGGTCGAGAAAGGCCAGATAATCGCGCTTATGGGCGCCTCAGGCCGTGCCACAGGGCCTAATCTGCACTTTGAAGTGCTGCGGGATGGACGCAAGGTAAACCCGCTGGAATTCATTCGCACCGACAAATAGAGTCCCAAGAGGCCTGTTTTGAGGCAGTTCCTGACAGAAATCAGGTAATTTCATGCGAATACTTGAACTTTGCCTTCAGAGACACCATTTCCCACCTTCGGGCATTCCAATTAGAATAACCGGTTTGCTGAGACCACGTCGGCCTTGCCGACCCGTTTAGGCCTTAGTTTGGCCGCGGGCTAAAGGAAAAGAATTCGTGCGAAAAATTTTCACCAGTATTTTCGGAAGCCGCAATCAGCGCCTGCTGAAAAAGTTTTCTCGACTGATTAACACAACCAATGGCCTGGAGCCCAAGATCCAGGCTCTTTCCGATGAGGAATTGCGAGGCAAGACAGCCCAGTTCCGCAAGCGCCTTGAAGACGGCGCCAGCCTGGATGACCTGCTACCCGAAGCATTTGCGGTAGTGCGGGAGTCCTCGGTGCGAACCCTGGGAATGCGTCATTTCGATGTGCAGCTCATTGGCGGCATTGTGTTGCACCAGGGCAAGATCGCAGAAATGCGCACCGGTGAGGGCAAGACCCTCATGTCCACCCTGTCCGCCTACCTGAATGCCTTGCCGTCAAACGGCGTGCACATTGTTACCGTGAATGAATACCTGGCAGCGCGTGACGCCCGGTGGATGGCGCCGATCTACGAATTCCTGGGTATGAGCGTTGGAGTCATCCAGGCAGGCATGGATACCGAGGCGAAGCGTGCAGCCTACGCGGCTGATATCACCTACGGCACCAATAACGAATTCGGATTCGACTATCTGCGCGACAACCTGGCTTTCCGTCCAGAGGATCGTGTTCAACGCCAGCAAGCCTTTGCGGTAGTGGATGAGGTCGACTCCATCCTGATCGATGAAGCGCGTACCCCGTTGATTATTTCCGGGCCCTCGGAAGAGCGCACCGATCTGTATGTACGCATGAACGCCATTGTTCCCCAGCTGACTCTCCAGGCTGGCGGTCCTAATGCGAAACGCAATGAAGACATCATGGCCGGCAAGGTTGAGTTGCTGGACGTGGACGGCAAGTCCCTGGGCGAGATGCCAATCAACGAGGCCTTGAAGAAGGCGTCCGAGCAAGACGCCGACCTGGTGGAAATGGAGTCGACTGCCAAGCCGCCCGTTGCCCAGATCGTCAAGCCCGGCGACTTCACTATCGACGAGAAGGGCAAGCAGGCCTACCTTACCGAAGACGGTCACGCCAAGATTGAGAAACTGCTTGGCAAGGCAGGCTTGCTCAAGGAAGGCGAGAGTCTTTACGACGCGGGCAACATCAAATTGATGCATCACCTGACCGCGGCCCTGCGTGCCCATCACTTGTTCCACAACGACGTGGAATACATCGTCAACGATGGCGAGATTGTTATCGTAGACGAGTTTACCGGCAGAACCATGCCCGGGCGTCGCTGGTCTGACGGCCTGCACCAGGCGGTGGAAGCCAAAGAAGGCGTGCAGGTAAAGGAAGAGAACCAGACGGTGGCTTCCATTACCTTCCAGAATTATTTCCGCATGTACGACAAGCTGGCCGGCATGACCGGTACAGCAGATACCGAAGCCTACGAGTTCCAGCAGATCTATGGCCTGGAAGTGGTGGTCATCCCCACTCACAAGGACATGATTCGCAAGGACGGGGCCGATCTCGTCTACCTGACCCAGAAAGACAAGTACGATGCGATCCTGGCAGACGTCAAGGACTGTTACGAGCGTAAGCAACCGGTGCTGGTGGGTACCACCTCGATTGAGGCATCGGAATATCTTGCCGACTTATTGACCAAGGCCGGCTTGCCGCACAAGGTGCTTAACGCCAAGCAGCACGCCCAGGAAGCGGGCATCGTGGCCCAGGCCGGCCGGCCCGGCGCCATCACCATCGCCACTAATATGGCGGGTCGTGGTACGGATATCGTGCTCGGCGGAAGCCTGGATGCGGAACTGGCCGAATTGCCTGAGGACGTCAGCGATGAAGAAGTCGCTGCGATCCGCGAGCGCTGGCAGGCCCGTCATAACCAGGTACTGGAATCCGGCGGCCTGCATATCATCGGCACCGAGCGGCATGAATCCCGCCGCATCGATAATCAGCTCAGAGGCCGTTCCGGTCGCCAGGGTGATCCGGGCTCCAGCCGTTTCTACCTGTCCATGGAAGACAACCTTATGCGCATCTTCGGTGATCCGGAGCGCACCAAGGCAATGTTGTCCAGGGTGGGCATGCGTGAGGGCGAGGCCATTGAGAGCAAGATGCTGTCGCGGCAAATCGAACGTGCCCAGCGCAAGGTGGAAGCGCACAACTTTGATATTCGTAAGTCCTTGCTTGAATACGATGACGTGGCCAATGACCAGCGTCGCGTGATTTACCGTGAACGCGCCGAGTTGATGGAGGCGGAAGACATCGCCGAGAACATTTTCGGTTTGCGTCATGAAGTGATCAACGAGGAAATCGACAAGTTCATCATCCCCGGCAGCCCCGAGGAACAATGGGAAGTGCAGGGGCTTGAGCATGTGCTGGAACACGATTTCGGCGCCTCCCTGGATGTGGCTGGATGGTTGCGTGATGACTCCGGGCTGAGCGAGGCTGGCTTGCGCGAAAAGATCGTGGGCGAACTGGACCGGCTGTACGAGGAAAGAGTGCAGGCCATTGGTGAGCCGGTGATTCGTCACTTCGAAAAGGCCATCATGCTGCAGCAGCTGGATTCGAACTGGCGCGAGCACCTGGGAGCCATGGACTACCTGCGACAGGGGATACACCTGCGCGGCTACGCCCAGAAGAATCCCAAGCAGGAATACAAGCGCGAAGCATTTGAGATGTTCAACGAGATGCTTCGCCAGGTTAAACGTGAGGTCATCAGCACCCTGTCCCGGGTCCAGCTCAGGAGTCAGGAAGACGTGGATGCTGTCGAGCAGCAGCGCCGGGAAAGCACCAGTGAGATGGAATTCCAACACGCTGATCCGTCCAGGGCGGGTGGTGCCGGTGCAGAACAGCAGAAGCCCGACGCGGCGGAGCCCTTCGTGCGCGCCCAGCCCAAGGTGGGCCGCAACAGTCCCTGTCCCTGTGGTTCAGGCAAAAAATACAAGCAGTGCCACGGCAGTTTGAAATAGCTGTCCTGGATGGCCGGGTCGCGTGATGGAAATTCACGTTGCGGCCGGTGTGTTGGTGAACGCGGACGGGGGCGTGTTGATCGCCCAGCGTCTGCCGGGAACCCACATGGCGGGACGCTGGGAATTTCCCGGCGGCAAGCTGGAAACCGGGGAGGGCCCGAGACAGGGCCTGTACCGGGAATTACGTGAAGAGCTTGGTATCGATGTGCAGGTCGCCGAGCCGCTAGTAAAACTTTCCCACCGTTATGCCGACCGCCATGTGCACCTGGATGTCTGG
>JBFFTZ010000235.1:0-4391 GCA_041571575.1 Gammaproteobacteria bacterium
CGCTGTGTGATGATTGCCAATCAGATAGACGCTGCTCGCCTGCGGACCTTTGACACCGGCCTCCTCAGCAAAGCGTACCTCGGAGCCGATATCGAGACTGTCGACATCGGCGCCTGGCACGCTGTTGCGATGGAAATAGATTTTGCGGCCACCACGGGTGGTGATCTTGCCGTAGTCACCGGCCAGCTGTAGCCGGTGACTATCCGTGCGGGGCCATGTCGTGCAATCAGTAGTGATAACCCACGCTGAATCCTGCGCCCAGGTCGGGACTGCTGTCGCTGAATCCCGTGCTCAGGTATGCGCTGTAGCGCCAGTTGTCTGCAGATCGCCTGGAAATGTACAGGCTCAGTTCCCGCAAGTCCTCGTTGGTTTTATAGGCAGAGGGCCTCACGTCAAAGACCATTCCCAGCCGGGTCCGCGTGGCAATCGGTATGCTGCCGCCTATGGATACAAACCACACGTCTTCCAGAACGATGTCCTGGGGTTGGCCGCGCACCTTGTAGCCTAGCGTTCCAAACGCGGTGAAAGCGTCGAAGAAGCCGTATCCGTCGACCTGGATGGAATAGTCATTTTCTCCTGTACCCATTCCCTTGGATTCATCCGCGGTGCCCAGCTTCAGCTTGCCGGTTACATCCATGGCGAAACGCTTGTCGGCGCTTCTAAGCAAGTTGAAATAGGTCAGTCGCAGGATGACATCGCCAACTCCGGATTCCGTTGTCATGTCGCCGGTTCCCGGGACGGGTTCGCCGCCGGGACCGATCTGGGTGCCGCGGGGCGCCTTAACCCGCAGGTAGGGCAGGGTGGCGCTAAGCCCCCAGCTCCCGGATACCAGCCTTCCGGTAACGGGAACGTAAATGTCGGTAATGTCCTGGGTTCCCCCGTACTCGCCGGTGGTGTACTGGACGCCGGTCTTGACGCTGAAGCCCTGCTGTTGGGCGTAACAGCTAAGGCTGAAAAGTCCCAATACGGTAAGCGCGACGAACCGTCCCACGCATGAAGAATTCATGCTCATAATTGCCTCCGAAATCCATTTCAAAGGAAGCACATCGCCAGGGACGGGCAATGCCTGCCCGTCCCTGGCGTTGCGGATATCCTTTATCAAGTCTCAGGTGGCGGCTCTGGGAGTTCAACGCCTTGTTCGCGAGCGCGCTCCCGCATCTGTTCCCGGTGCTCAGCGCGAATCCTGGCTTTCTCCTCCTCGCTCTTGGCCTCGCCGAGACGCATCCGATATTGATTGCGCTCTTCCTCGGTCATGAGCGATGAGCCATAGATGGCGTCATCCTGATGTATGCGGTCCCGATCCCGATCCCGGTCTTGGGCCTTGTCGCTGTCCTTGTCCTGTAACCGGTCTCGATCGTGATCACGGTCTTGGTCACGATCCATAAGTTGATCGTGGTCTGAAGTATGATCCCTGTCCATGTCACGAGTCATATCCCGATCATGGTCCTGGTCCTGGTCGCCATGTCCCTGCGCGAGTGCCGGGGCTGAAACGGCGAGAATGAGTGAGGTAGCGATTACGCCAATGATTTCCCTGTAAAGCATGTGTCAACTCCCTGTTGATGCTACGGCCACGAATCAAACTGCTGTCTGGCTGACCGCAGGACAATCATGGGCGCACAAGGCTGCCTTTGAAATCAGGGCTTAACGTGGTGCGACTTCGGAAGCTGCGGATTGTATTTTTCGGTCGGTGGCAGGATCATTGAAACGTTGCTACGGGCTGGCCACGTAAAGTCTGGATTTATGCCGGCGTCGCCATGTCCAACCGAATCAGTCGCCAGATTCCTGCGCCAGGCGGGGCGAATAGCGAACCTCTGGGGGCTGCGACGATCCAGTTGAAGTGCTGGAACAATAGCGCCTTTACGGGTGTGGCAATTCCCCCTGCAAGATTTCCACCTGTCTTGAGGGCTACCCGGGCTGCCGCCGTTGATGATGCAGAAATGATTGGTGGCCAGCAGCACTTCCCGGTTTTTTAGCAGCCGACCCGGCAATGGGCCACGGGGCGGCTGTTCAGGTTGGCGAACCCGGCCGGCCATGCTCACGGACAGCTCGTTGCGCAAACACCCGGGCAGAAGAGCGCCTTTGGACATGGAACGTTTGCCGGGGATGGTATTGGTGGCGATTGCTGTGCAGATGCTGATGAACGGTGTGCACCAGTTCCAGGCTCAGGCCCAGGACTGCACTTAGGACTTCCCGGCACTCGCCTGTGGGTACTCCGTATACCCGTCATGTTGGGGCGCGACCGATAATTTGCAGGCTGCGGAACCGAGTTTCGCGTCCCTGGTCTGTTACTGGAAGCCCACATGCAAGAACCTGTAGACACCAAGCGTCCTGATCCCTCTGCGTCCTCCCTGGACCAACGTCTCGGCGACATTGACCCTGATCTGTATCCGGAAGCTCCCCTGGTTGCACGAAAGGCCGTGGCCCTGGCCAGGTTGCTGCAAGACCGGGCGATGCAGTTGCAGACGACACCCGAGAAGCGCCAGCAGGAAGAGCTGGAACGCATGATGGACAGCCCCCATGACAAGGCGACTCTGACCCAGATGACGGATCAGTCCCTGCGGGCCAAAACGCCTCATCGCGCGGTGGATCAGCTGATTCATATCCTGGACGTCCAGGGTATTCCCAGGTTTTTCTCCGGACTCGACAAAGCCCTGTTGCAGGGTTTCCGTTCCTTCGGCGCCTGGCTGCCCGGCGTGGCCGTGCCCATGGTTCAGGAAAGGATGCGTCGCGAGTCGGCGAATGTCATTTTGCCGGCCGAAGAAGAAGTGCTGACCGGGCACTTGCACGAACGCCAGGCCAGTGGCCTGAGGATGAATGTGAATTTTCTGGGCGAGGCCCTGCTGGGTGAAAAGGCGGCGATCGAGCGCATGAACACCTACCTCAGCGCCCTGCAAAAACCTGACCTGGAATGCCTGTCCATAAAGATCTCTACTATTTTCTCCCAGATTTCTTCCCTGGCGTGGGAACACTCGGTTGAGGTTCTGTGTGATCGGCTGGAACGCATTTACCGGGAAGCCGACAGGATGCGCTTTACCCGTATCGATGGGACCCAGGTGCCGAAGTTCGTCTACCTGGACATGGAAGAATATCGGGACATGAGTGTGACTGCCGAGGCCTTCATGCGAACCCTGGATCGCGAAGGATTGCAGCAGGTAAGGGCGGGTATTGCCTTGCAGGCCTACCTGCCGGATGCCTGGGGAGTCCAGAAGACAATCAATGCCTGGGCCCGCAAGCGGGTTGCCGCAGGCGGAGCCCCGGTAACGGTGCGTCTGGTAAAGGGTGCGAACCTGGAAATGGAAAAGGTTGATGCTTCCATTCACGGCTGGCCCCAGGCGCCGTACAAGTTTAAAAACCAGGTAGACGCCAATTACAAACGAATGTTGCAAGAAGGCATGCGTGCAGAGAACCTTGAGTCCGTTCACCTGGGGATTGCTTCCCATAACCTGTTTGACTTGTCCTATGGACTCATACTGGCTGCCGAGGCTGGAGCTGGCGATAAAGTACAATTTGAAATGCTCGAAGGCATGGCCAACCATCAGCGCAGGGCGTTGTTTGAAATAGCCGAAAACCTTCTGCTCTACGCACCGGCTACCCGACGCGAAAATTTTATTCACGCGATCGGTTACCTGGTCAGGCGCTTGGATGAGAATACCGGCCCGGATAATTTCCTCGCTCACGCGTTCAAGATCAGGGTGGGGACTGAAGAGTGGAAGAGGCTTGAGCAGCAGTTCCTGGCGGCATTTGAATTAATTGAGTCTTTGCCCGCGGCGCCCAGGCGTACCCAGGACCGGCGCAATGAGCAGGTATTGCCCGAGGGTTTGCCGGGGAAGGCCATCAGCGATTTCTTCAATGATCCGGATACCGATTTTGCCCTTCCCCAGAACGTGGAATGGGCCGAGGAATTGATGCGCAGATGGAAGGATTGCTGCGGTGACTCAGCTATGGAAATTCCCTTGGTGATTGCCGGACAGGACGAACTCGAAGGCCGGGTCGTGCGGCCCTGCATTGACCCGTCACGACCGGATGTCACGGTTGGTCGATACAGGGAAGCCAACGAAGACGACCTGGCGGCGGCCATTGCTTGTGCCGAGTCTGATGCCTCCGGGTGGGGCAGCATGGAAAACACAGAGCGCTACGAGTTGTTGGGTCGTGTGGCGGCAGAACTGCGCAAGGCTCGTGGGGATTTGATTGCGGCCGCCATGATTGATGGTGGCAAGACCGTGCCGGAGTCGGATCCAGAGGTTTCCGAGGCTGTAGATTTCGTGGAGTTCTACCGGCGCAGCGCAATGGAATTTCAGGAAAATCCGGCGTTACGGGCAACCCCCAAGGGTGTTGTCGCGGTAGTGCCCCCCTGGAACTTCCCGATTGCCATTCCTTGCGGCGGGATTGCC
>JBFFTZ010000236.1:0-4362 GCA_041571575.1 Gammaproteobacteria bacterium
ATTGAAGTGGGCATAAAACGTGGCCACTTCATACACTTCGGCCTGGGCGAGCCTCATGCGCTCTGCCAGGGCCGCCAGGTGCGCCGCCGAAAGACAACCGTAGTGGTCATGAATCACGTGCAGGTATTCAATCAGCAAGTCCCGGCGAGACGGTTCCGAACCAAGCAGTCTGTCCAGCTCTTCCCTGGGACCCGCTTGAACCTGGCGTCCTCGAGGCGCCACCCGGGTCTTCTTTTTGCTGCTGCCAGGATGTCCACGGTTGGCACCACGGTTCTCTCGAACAGTCATCTTACTTTCCCTTTTACACGATTCATGTCGTCTTCACGCTTACCGCAACCTGGAGTTCTGGCAGCGGAGCACAGATCGCGCGACTTCAATTGGCGGGCATACGGGACCTAGTCCCGGGACAGGCCAAGGTAATTGTTCTTGATGGTCACATAATGCTCGGCGGAATAGCGAAGGCGCTGAATTTCCTCCTCGGCCAGCTCCCTTACCGGACGTGCCGGAGCGCCCCGGTACAAATGCCCTGAAAGCAGGCGCTTTCCCGGCGAGACCAGGCTGCCTGCGGCGAGCAGAACATCGTCTTCTATCACCGCTCCATCCAGAACAATTGCGCCAATGCCTATCAGGCAGCGGTTGCCGACCGTGCAGGCATGCAGGGTGACCTGGTGGCCCACCGTTACATCATCCCCAATATACAATCCCCGACCGCCCGGGCTGTAGGGGCCATCGTGAGTTACATGTAACACCGCGTTGTCCTGGACGTTGCTGCGATCGCCGATATGAATCTCGTGCACATCACCGCGCACCGCGGCCCCCGGCCAGAACGAGCAGTCATCGCCAATGGTCACGTCACCGATCAGCGCCGACAAGGGATCAACATAAACACGCTGGCCAAACTTCGGTGTGCAGTTCTTGTAGGGGCGAACTGCGATGCTATCTGACATTCAAAACTCCGGTGCGCTCTAGCGCATGGTCACCAACTCTTCAGCACTGGTCGGGTGGATAGCAATAGTATCGTCAAAGTCTCGCTTGCGTGCACCCATTCGTATCGCCACCGCGAATCCCTGCATCATTTCATCGGCCCCATCGCCGATAACGTGGCATCCAACCACGCGTTCTTCTTCGCCCACGGTGATCAGCTTCATGCTCGCGCGTACTTTGCGTTCCGTCAAAGCGTAATACATGGGAACAAATTCCGAGGTATACACCCGGACTTCCTGGTCGGGATATTGCTCCCTGGCCTGGGGCTCGCTCAGCCCCACGGTTCCGATAGGCGGATGGGTGAATATCGCCGTGGCGATAGTCTGGTAGTCCAGGTAACGCCCCGGCATCCCACCGAAAAGGCGGTCCGACAGCCGGCGACCGGCGGCAATGGCCACCGGAGTCAGGGCTTCCCGTCCGGTGATATCGCCAATCGCAAAGGTGCCGGCAAGACTGGTTTCCTGATACCTGTCGGTTTTGATAAATCCGCGGTCATCGGTCTCAATGCCCACCTCGGCCAGCCCCAGTCCACTCACATTCGGGCCTCGTCCAATGGCCCACACCAATTCATCCATGTCTGAATGGCGACGACCATCCCGGGTACCCAGGGTGAGTCCGTCCGCGTTGCGTTCAAGGCAGGAGGGGGTGGCGCCGCTCACCACCTGAATTCCATCCTGCTCCATCTGGGCCATGAGTTTTTCCTGCAACATCGGGTCGAAACTTCTCAGTACGGAATCGAATCGCACGAAAATCTTAACCTCGCTGCCCAGGGCACGAAACACACCCGCCAGCTCCGTGGCAATATACCCACTGCCCACGATACCGACCCGTCCGGGCCTGGCGTGCAGCGTGTTGAAAAAATCATCGGAAGTCATACCCAGCTCGGCGCCCAGAATATTAGGCACGAACGGGTAGCCTCCCGTGGCCAGCACCACGCAGTCAGCGCTTAGCTCTGTGTCGTTGACGCTGATCCGGCCCGGGCCGGTAATGCTGCCCCAGCCCCTGAAGACATCGATATTCTTGCGCTCGAGATTGCCGGCATAAATCCCGTTAAGGCGTTCGACATAGGCATCCCGGCCACGGCGCAGGGCTTCCCAGTTGTGGCCGTTGAGCTTCACATCAAAGCCATAGGCCGCGGCATCTTCCAGGGCATGGGCCTGGTGCGCGGCGTACCACATGACTTTCTTGGGCACGCAACCCACATTTACGCAGGTGCCGCCCAGCCTGCCGGCCTCAACAACCGCACAGCGTTTGCCATACTCTGCAGCCCGCTGCACCATGGCCAGACCACCACTGCCACCGCCAATGGCTATCACATCGTATTTGCTGTTCTCGGTCATGGTTTACTCCGGCAGTGCCTGTTGGCCCGCCCTGCTGGGGGAATGTGAAAGCAAACGGAAGTGTACCGCAAGCCGCGTGGCCCACACCCACTGACGACATCGGCATTCCAAGTGTTTACACTCTCCTGCTGAGGGAATCCGGGCGTTGCGTGCGTGGCAAGCCGCTTCCTTCGCGTTGTCAGGCCAGTTTTAACGACCATTACCTTCATCTTGGCGTACTTCGGGACGCAGGTTGATACGAAAATCCCGATCGGAAAAGATTGAAAATACTGCATATGGGAAGAATAAAGCGTTTATAGTAACTCGCTGGATATTTTCAATATTTTTACGGATAAACGAGAGCAAACATGAGTGAATCCAAGGGCAACCCTCTGCTCGACATGACTACATTGCCACGGTTTTCTGCGATCCGCCCCGAACATGTGGAACCAGCGGTGGCCGAAACCCTTAGAAGGAACCGGGAAACCCTGGAGTCCCTGCTTGGCCGCCAGGACATCCCAACCTGGGACAACCTGGTGGTTGAACTGGAACTGATGGAGGAAAATCTCGATAGAGTCTGGTCACCGGTCAGCCACCTGAATGCCGTGGTCAATTCGGCCGAATTACGCGAGGCCTATAACGCTTGCCTTGCCGACCTCAGCGCATACAGCACAGAACTGGGGCAGAACAGCCACCTTTACCAGGCCTTCGTGACAATCAACGAGCGCGAAAGAGATAACCTGGACCCGGCACAACGAAAGCTGCTGGATAACAGCCTGAGAGATTTCAGGCTTGCCGGCGTCCATCTTGATCCCGAGCGGAAAGCCCGGTTCAAAAAAATTCAGCAACAACTGGCGGCCCTGGCGGCCCGCTTCGAGGAAAACGTTCTTGATGCCACCAACGCCTTTCAGCGTCACCTGACCCATGAAGCCCAGGTGCAGGGCATCCCTGAACCCACCAGGACCAGGGCCCGGGAAGCGGCGGAAGAGCAGGGCAAGGATGGCTGGATACTGTCCCTGGACTACCCCAACTACCATGCCGTGATGTGCTATGCAGACGACGAAGCACTTCGCCGCGAATTTTATACAGCATGGTCCACCAGGGCGTCGGATCAGGGACCCAGCGCAGGCCGCTGGGATAACAGCCAGGTCATTGAAGAAACTCTCAGCCTTCGAAACGAGATCGCCCATCTGCTGGATTTCCCGGACTACGCCAGCCTTTCACTGGCCACGAAGATGGCCGGCACGACGGAAGAGGTCGTGTCATTCCTTGAAGACCTGGCCAAGCGAAGCCGGGGCATTGCCCGGTCGCAGCTGGCGGAACTGGAAGCCCTTGCCGGGCGCAAGCTCCAGGCCTGGGATTTGATGTACTTCGGGGAAATGCTTAAGACTGAAAAATTCCGGATATCCGACGAAACACTCAAGAACTGGTTCCCGGTAGAAAAAGTCCTGGGTGGCATGTTTAAAATTGCCGAACGCCTCTACGGAGTCAGGCTTTCCCAGCGAGAGTCCGTAGATACCTGGCATCCGGATGTGCGTTATGTGGACGTACTGGATAAACAGGGGCAACCCGCCGGCGGTCTGTTCATGGATTTGTATGCCCGCAAGAAAAAGCGTGGGGGCGCCTGGATGGACGACTGCATCAACCGTAATGGCATGAAGTCGCCACCCCAACAACCCGTTGCCCACCTGGTCTGTAATTTCTCACCACCCACGACATCTCATCCGTCCTTGCTAACCCATGACGAGGTCGTGACCCTGTTTCACGAGTTTGGCCACACCCTTCACCACCTGCTCACCACCGTGGATGTTCCCGGTGTAGCGGGCATTCACGGCGTGCCCTGGGATGCGGTGGAGCTTCCCAGCCAGTTCATGGAAAACTTCGCCTGGCAGGAAGAGTCGCTGCCGCTAATTTCCAGTCATTACCAAACTGGCGAGCCGCTGCCGCAGGATCTGTTCCTGCGCCTCAAGGGATCCAGACAGTTCCTGGGCGCCATGCAGATGATTCGTCAGCTGGAGTTCGCCTTGTTCGATATGCGCCTGCATAGCGAATTCGACCC